>PUKG01000042.1 GCA_003550445.1 Halobacteroidaceae bacterium | reverse complement strand
CCGGAGGAGAAGGAAAATGAAAATAAGGGAAATCAGGCAGGAAGAAGCTCGCGAATTATTGGAACTATTAAATAGGTTAGATTCCGAAACCGATTTTATGCTTTTAGAACCCGGAGAAAGACCTGAAGGGGTTCAGGCAATTGAAAAGAAAATAGAGGCAATAAAAAAGGCAAAAAATAAAAACCTTTTTGTTGCCGAAGAAAAAGGTCAACTTGTTGGGTTCCTGGAAGCAGTCGGTGGGGATTTCAAAAAAAACCATTACACTCTTTACATTGTAATTGGTGTTTTAAATGCCTTCTCAGGGCGGGGAATTGGGAAAAACCTTTTTACCCAGATGGAAAAATGGGCACGGGAAAAAGGAATGCACCGCCTTGAGCTTACGGTGATGACCAATAATAAAAATGCAGTAAAGCTTTATGAGAAAATGGGATTTTCTATAGAGGGATTGCGTAAACAATGCTTGCGAGTTGGGGATTCTTGGGGTGATGAATTCTACATGGGGAAAATCCTTTAAGGTATTCAAAGAGAAGAAAACCCCGCTGAGAGGCTTTTTAATCAAGGAGAAGATTTCTATGACTTTAAATGTAGAGCAGGTTTGTTTACCCGAAGCCCGATCTTTTCAATATTTTTTTTACCGTCAACCCTGGCATTTTTTATTTTTATTGATCTTTGTTCCTATGGCGTGGGTTTTGGCTTCTCCGGCAATGGGGGAAAGGTTTTTCCTTGGTTTTTGGGCCCGGGATATTTTTTGGATTGGCTTGAGTCTGGTTATATTACACCAGATAATTGTTTGGATTGTTTTTCGATTACAACTGGGTTGGGCGGTTTTGACCAGGATTTTTGGTTCTTATGATTTAACCTTTTGGGGGATAGTTTTCTTGCCCCTTCTTGCAGCCCGCCCGGTTTTTGTTTTGCTCCTTGCAAGGGCAACACAGGATACCCTTTTTGTTTCCCGCCAGACAGGAATTATTCTGGGATTTATTTTTCTTTTACCTGCGATATATACCTTCTGGTCGGTTATTAAATACTTTGGAGTGACCCGGGCAATGGGTGGGGATCACTTCAGGGTTTTTTACAGGGAAAAGGGTCTTGTAAAAAAAGGAATTTTTCGATTTACGGGTAACGGAATGTATGCTTTTGGGTTTTTCCTGCTGTGGGCAATTGCTCTTTTTCACGCTTCACAGGCTGCCCTGGTTTTGGCAATATTCCAGCATGCTTATGTATGGGTTCATTATTTTTGCACAGAAAAACCGGATATGGATTTGATTTACGGGTAATAAATCCCATCATTTAAAGTTAATCGGGAGGGGAAAAATGGAGAATATCCTGTGGTGTACAGGCCACGAATTAAAAATTAAGAACACGGTAAAAGCCAGGGGGAGTTTTATTTATGATCAGGAGGGAAATAGTTATCTTGACCTGGAATCAGGTGTCTGGGTTACACCCCTTGGGCACAGCCACCCCAGGGTAACCCAGGCAGTCTCTGATCAGGCTGAAAAGATTATTCACTGTGGTTATTACAATGGAAATAAAATTGTTGACGACGCAGCCAGGGCTTTACTTAAAATAACGGGGATAACCAAAGGCAAAGGGGTGTTTCTCTCCTCTGGGAGTGAAGCCGTTGAGTTTGGCATCAAAGCAATAAAAAAAGCAACAGGCCGGAATAGGTTATTGAGGCTGCACGATTCTTTTTTAGGTTCATATGGGGCTGCGGGGAATAAACAACAAGAAGCCTGGTCAATCCTTGACTGGACAGATTGTCAGACCTGCCAAAAAGGAGAATGTAACCAGGATTGTCCGGTTTTGAAAGATATCCCCTTTTCCCAACTGGGAGGATTTGTTTTTGAACCTGGTAGTGCAGGTGGACTTGTTAAATTTCCCCCAGAACGTTTAATTAATCACCTGGTTAAATTATTCCGCCAACATGGTGGCCTTATCCTGGCAAATGAAGTTACCACCGGAATGGGAAGGTCGGGTAAGTGGTTTGGTTTTCAATATTACGGTTTTCAGGCTGACCTTATTGCAATGGGGAAAGGCCTGGGAAATGGATACCCCGTTAGTGCAACGGTTATGACAAAAGAGGTTGCAGCAGTACTTGAAGAAAAAGGGTTTTATTATCAACAGTCACATCAAAATGATCCCCTTGGTTGCCGGGTAGTTTTAGAAGTCATAGATATCATAAACGAGGAAAACCTGGTAAACCGATCCCGAGAAAAGGGAGAATACCTCCTGAGAAGGTTAGAAGAGATTTTTTCTGGATATGATTTTGTTAAGGAAATCCGGGGCCGGGGCCTTATGATTTGCCTCGAATTTTCCGGTGTAGAAAAGCGGGAAGCAGAATTTTTTCACACTGAACTTTTTAACAGAGGATATATTGTATCCCTTAGACCCGGGCATAATGCTCTTCGAATTGATCCACCATTAAATATTGAAATTAAACACCTTGATAATTTCCTGGGAGAATTAGAAGAAGTTCTGTCTCTTTTGACCGGGTAGTTTTTTTCTGCTTATCCCAAAAAGTCCTGGATAAACTGTTTTTTCTTAATTTGTTTTCTGAGAGGGAGGGGTAAAGTGATTGATGGGATTAACCATATAACCTTTGCAGTAAGCAACCTCGGGAGGTCAATTTATTTTTACCAGGAACTTCTGGAATTGGAGCTGGTAGCAAGGTGGGCGAAAGGAGCTTACCTCAAGGCAGGGGAAACCTGGATTGCACTGAATTGGGATCCCGACTGCAGAGAAAAGCCTGTTTCTGACTATACCCACATTGCATTTAATGTCTCCCGGGAAAATTTCCCCAAAATGAAAGAAAAATTGGAGAAAGCCCGAGTTCAGGTTTTCCAGGAAAACAAATCTCAGGGAGAATCATTTTATTTTCTGGACCCTGATGGCCATAAACTGGAATTGCACTATAATACCCTGGAACAGAGGTTAAATCTGATAAGGAACGATAAATTGCCGGGTTTTGAATTATATTAGGCTTTGAGAGAATAACTCAATAATAAAAAGTTTTTATTGGAATGGTTTTCCCATTTTTTCAAAAGAGATTTCTCTATAACTGGAAAGGGTTGGGGATGATAAATCAGAAAAAAGCTGGAGGAAGTTGCTCCCCATAATTCTCCTTTTTTGGCTACTCGAGAATTTTTTGTTTTGAAGGATCTGGAAAACGAAGACTTCCTTACTCGATACAGGGAGAGAGAAGATTAGTCAAAATATCAGATTCTGTTTGAAAACCTCGAAAGAGACCTGCCTCCTGTTACAATTTTTTACCGGGCAAGGGCTCTTGATGTAGAATGGTTTTTCTCAGTTCGCCAGATTGAAAATTTTTTTTGAAGTAAGGGATCTCGATATAATGACCATTAACCCGGTTCCGGTAAACCCAAAGAACCGGGAGAGGGTTGCATATAAAGGCGGCTCGGAACCAGGGGTTTGGAATTTATCCCATTATTTGTGGACTGAAAATGGAACCGAGTATTTTGTTTCTGCACCCTGGAACAACGAAGAACCCCTAGAAGAGGCCGGATTTATGGGACTTTATCAGAGGCTAATTTGAAAGCTCCAGGGTAAATTTCTGGGTTTGGAGGTGGTAAAATGGATGGTAGGGTTTTTCCTTTTACGGTAGGGGATTTTAAATGTCTTGCGGTTCTTGACGGTTATTACACATATACCAAGCCAGCCCCACTCCTTTTTCCAACTGCCCCAAAAGAGGAACTGGCAGGAAAGCTCAAGGATTTTGGAATTGACCCGGACAGGTGGCTGGAATGGAAAAGCTCCTATACATGTCTTTTTGTGGATACTGGACAGAGGAAAATCCTTGTTGACACCGGGGCAGGCATAGACGAAAATCCTGGATCGGAAACCGGCCACCTAATAAAAAATCTAAAAAGCGCCGGTGTATCTCCGGAAGAGATTGATCTTGTGATAATAACCCATGCTCATCCGGATCATATTAGTGGAAATACTGATGAAAATGGGAAGTTAGCTTTTCCAAATGCCATTTTTGCTGTATGTAAAGATGAATGGGATTTTTGGAATTCTGATAAGGTGGAAAAGGAACTTCCTGAAACTTTTAGGGAAGGCTTGATTCAATGTGCCAGGGAAAAACTTCCTCCAATAGAAAATAGATTAAGTTTGATCACAAAAGAAGAGGAGCTGATGGAGGGAGTTAAACCAATTTTAACCAAAGGTCATACGCCTGGTCATTTGGTTGTTTCTTTTTCCTCCCGAGGTAAAACCCTTCTGGTTATTTCCGATTTATTTGTCCATCCAATTCACCTGGAAAAACCCGAATGGGTCACTGCAGTTGATTTTAATCCCCAACAAAATGTAGAATCCAGGTTAAGAATCCTGGAAAAAGCGGAAAAAGAAAAAGCTTTAATTATGGGTTTCCATTTTTCTTTTCCTGGTTTGGGTTATGTAACCAGCGGTGAGAAGGGATGGAAATGGATTTATAAATAGAGAGCCTGCAGGGTTGAATGCAGGGGCAAGTTGGTTCTTGAAATTTTTCCCCTTTTTTCTCAGCTGATTTGGTCGTAAAAGGGGTTTAGATTGAAATAGAAGTAAAAAGATTAGGGAGGGGAAATTTTGATTGAGGTAAATGGTCTGAAAAAAAATTATGGAGAGAAGGTAGCTTTAAAAGGGATTGATTTTTCAATATCTAATGGGGAAATTTTTGGTCTGCTTGGTCCTAATGGAGCGGGTAAAACAACCACCCTGAAAATTTTAACAGGTCAGTTGTTACCGAATGCGGGGACCGCCCGGGTGATGGGGTTGGAACCCTGGGCAAAAAGAGACCTTCTTCGCCGGGAAATGGGCATTCTTCCAGAGGAAACCAACCATTATGAGCGGTTAACGGTTATGGAAAATCTTCAAATCTTTAGGCGTTTGAATGGGGTTTCCATGGATGGTTTAAAAGAAATTCTTAAAGATGTTGACCTGGAAGCCCATCAGAAAGTTAAAGCAAAAAAACTGTCTAAAGGATTAAAACAGAGGTTATTACTGGCCAGGGCTCTTTTACATAAACCAAAGGTGCTTTTCCTTGACGAACCAACAAGTGGGCTTGATCCAAGCTCGGCAAGTAATATCCATTCCTTACTTAAAAAATTAAATGGTGAAGGGATAACCATTATCCTAACTTCTCATAACATGGAAGAGGTTGACCGCCTTTGTGGAAGGGTGGCTTTCCTTGATGAAGGAGAAATTGTAGCTCGAGGGAATCCCCAGGATTTAAAAAGGAGTTATGGGAAAAATAAACTGGAGGTTATGGTTGAAGAAAATGGTTCCAGGAAGCTTCATGTTCTGGACTTAAATGGAGAAGAGAGTGGCGAAAAATTAAAGAACTGGATGAATGAGGGGCGAGTATTAACTGCCCATTCTATTGAACCCAGCCTTGCAGACATTTTTATCCAGCTAACAGGGAGGGGAAAAAATGAAAGAATCAATAAATAGAATAGGGGCCATTTTTTTGAAAGAGCTTCAGGATCTTAAGTCCAACATGGGTGTTTTAATAATGTATATTCTGCCCATTGCAATCGTAATTTTGTATAGAAGTTTTTTAGAAGATATGCCTCCTGGTTTTATCCTTGGTTTTGGACTTTTATTTATTTTTGGGTTAATAGGAGTATATGGACCGGCAATAAACCTAGCCGAAGAAAAGGAAAAGAAACCCCTGGAGGTTTTAATCCTTTCTCCCGCCAAGCCTTTGGAGATAATTACCGGTAAGGGTTTAATGTTTTTTGTTACCACATCCCTTAGCGGGCTTGTTATTTCCTTTTTATCTGGTGTTACACCTATGAATATTTGGCTTGTAATCCTGGGAGGGGCTTTGGTTCTGGCAACCTGTATTTTTTTAGGGATGATTGTTGGGATTCTAACTCCAAATCAAACCGTTGCAGGTACAGTTGTTACCCCCGTGTACATGGTTTTACTTTTATTTCCCCTTCTTTCTATGGGGCAGGAAAATATTATTGCAACAATTTCCCGGGCTCTTCCTACCAGGTATTTTTTCAATATTGTTTTATTCTTAACCGATTTCCCGGAGATAACGGAGTTAAACCTTTTTTCCCATTTCTTGTTCTTATCGGTGAGTTTTGTGGTAAGTCTTTTTATCCTCATAATTGTATTTCGCTTCAGGGGGCTGCCTTATAAATAAGGATAAATGAGTTTTCCCGATGGAGTTCTTTAAAAAAGGTGAAGAGACCCTTGAATGATTTCTAACCTAAAATGAAAGAAATACTGATGTTTTTTGAACTCAAAAGAAAAAACTCCCCGGGAAATTCTAACCGGGGAGTTTTTGAGGATTAATAAAATAACCTTTTAATTACCTTTCTGGACATCCAGGTGAATTGCATAGAAACTATATATCGGAACTGTTACAACAAGTTCCTCGCCCTTGTAGGTAGTAAATTGCCCGGCAACAGGTCTTGAGTTGGGAATTTTCTCGTAGCCTTGAATTTTTACCGATTCCTCAACATCCTGGAGTTGCCAATCTTCATTAAAGATGATAGTTATTTTATTTTTGCCATTGTTTTCATCAATTGTTACTTCCCCTACTTCAATGGTTTGCCCTGCCCAAATGGTTTGGGTTTCCTTTTCTTCAGTGTCAAAGTAATACCACCAGGCTCCGGGTGCTTTAATATTTATGCCAATATCTCCACCCCAGGCTGTTTCGGTTTGGAATTCTCCATTTTCATCCTCACCGTTTTCCTTGCACTGAAGCTCATAAAAGATATTACCATACCAGGCCCCCTGGTTTGGGTTAAAAATTTCTCCACCATAAGCTGTTTCACCCTGGACAGGTTCTCCATCTTCAACTTTGACAACGGCAGCATGAGCCTGCAACCAAAGACCTTTTTCGCAGATTTCCCCTTCAAGGTCAAGATTCTTAAGGGGAACTAATAATGTGATTTCTTTAGTTTCATTGGGAAGGTCTCCCTTTTTGTAGGGTGCCTGTCCTGGAATTAAACGGGTTTGGGGTTCCTCCTTCAGAACATAAAGGTGAACTTCTTCTAAAAACCAGGGATCATCGGTTTTGTAGGTTACGTAAAGAAATTCATCATTATTCCCAACGATAATTTCTCCAACTTCAATGTGCTGCCCAGCCACGAGGGGAAAACTTTTGGGATTGCCGAAGTAAAGTTCAGGATCCGGTTCCCCCTCTAAAAAAAGGTTATATTCTACAGACCCGTGTGGGCCATCAGTAATAACTCCACACCCTGCAAGCCCTACGATAAAAACCAGAGAACCGATTAATAGCAGCCATAGTCTTTTGTTTTTCATTACAACCTCCCCCAATCTCTGAATTGTTTTTTGAAAAGCGAAAACCTCAACTGCATAAAAGATTAATAAAAAAAACCGGCCGTTTTGGCCGGTTACGCTACCTGCTCGCCCCAGGCATTAAGCGTCCAGTTATAGCAAGGGGATCATTGCATCCAGTGAAAGATATTTAGTTTTTGTTAAATACTATTAAGATAGTAGGTTTT
>PUKG01000144.1 GCA_003550445.1 Halobacteroidaceae bacterium | reverse complement strand
GACATTACAATTGCCCTGGAAACTGCTGAAGAAGACATAATGACTACAGATTTAAGTGAAGAATATGTTTACCTTCCCGAACTATTACCACCAAGTAGTGATGATATTGAATCAGCTCTAAAACCCGATGAACCGGAAGAGGAAATAGTTGAAGAAGAGGAAGAACCGGAACCTGCAGAACCTCAACTTCCACAGGATCCGGTAAGTGCTGTTCTTGCCAAAACAGTTCCTCTTTTACCGAAAGATGCCGCAAATGAAGGTGTAGAAGGCACAGTTGAGATTATGATTTTGATTGATAGAAACGGGATTTTAAGAGATATTGAATTTATTGAATCATCGGGGGATGACCGGATTGACGAAAATGCCAGGTTGACCATTGAAAGGTTATGGGAGTTCAGTGGACAACCCAGGGATTATTACTTGCATTTGGTCATCGACTTTACCCTGCAGGAGGTTACGGTAGAATTTTTGGACATCTTTTTTGCGGAGGAGGGTGAATGATGGCCAAAACGGGGCTTGTGTTTTTGCTTGTATTGCTTATTGCCGCCAGCATAACAATTGCCTCCCCTGAAGAGTATATTGACGGGGAGGGGAACTTACGCCTGGAAAATGAGTATATTGCCATCTTTGTTAACCTGGGACCGGAGAACAAAGGAAGATTTGCTCTGGATGTAACCGGGGGAAATCCTGAACATGATGGTGATAATAATAAACCCTTGATTTACGGTCACCCCCGTCCCTGGACGTCATATACTACCGTCCGGATTGATGGTGAAAATTATATTTTCGGGGGAGAAACAACTCAGAGGGCCGGCCGAGATGGGGTTTATGGAGAGGTTACCCAGGAACCCGAAGTTGTTGACGGTGAAAGGATTGTAACAGAAACCCAATTGGGAGATGTTGTGATTACCCAGGAGCTTTCTTTTATTGAAAGTACAACAACGGGTTTTCCCGATACTGCCAAGATCAGGTACGATGTAACTAATATGGGAGATGAAGAAAAAAGAATCGGTCTTCGTGTTGTCCTGGATACCATGCTGGGTCCTAATGACGGAGCTCCATTCCGGGTAAGGGATCAGGAGGTACTTCAGGATAAAGTTTTGATACGGGAAGATATTCCCGAATTCTGGCAGGCTTTTGATTCCCTGGAAGAACCTCTGGTTATGGCTCAGGGAGATTTAAGAGGACCTGACCTTACCCCACCTGACGAAGTTTATATGACCAACTGGGGAAGCCTTGCCGATGGAGTCTGGGATTTCAATTTCCGCCCCGGAAGAGAGTTTTATCGGGAGGGAGAATTTGAACTTGACAGCGCCATCGCCCTTTATTGGACACCCGAATGGCTTGCTCCTGGAGAAACAAGGAGTTATGTTACCAGTTACGGGCTTGCAGGAATTGACATTGTTCCCGGGCTCCTTTCTGTTGGTTTAAGTGCTCCCGGTAGAGTAATTTTTGATGACTTTACTCAATCCTTCCAGGTTATGGCTTACATGCAAAATAACCTTGATGTTACAGCCAGGGATGTTGAGGTTACCCTCGATCTTCCTGAAGGTTTTGAAGTGATTGAAGGATCTCAGCGTCATACCCGGGTAGGGGAACTTGATGCCGGGGGTAGAACCCAGTTTGCCTGGCAGGTTGCCCCAACGGGAGATTTGGTTGA
Organism: Halobacteroidaceae bacterium; assembly: GCA_003550445.1. Lineage (GTDB taxonomy): Bacteria > Bacillota > Halanaerobiia > B1SED10-174 > B1SED10-174 > T1SED10-26. Next base: position 5,862 of record PUKG01000144.1, on the reverse strand, counting down.
ACAGAAGGTATTAAACATCCAGGTTCGGGCAGATGCCAGTAACACAGATCAAACTCGGGCAACACGTCAGGTTGAGGTTATGCCTCCTGCAGCTCTTGAGCTTTTCCTGGAAGGACCGAGGGAGTTTAGCTTTATTGATCATAGGATGGAACCAAACCCCTTCCCTGTTTATGGCAGGGTAACCAATACCGGTGGTTCACCGGCATATGCAGTGCAGGCGGCCTTAGCTTTGCCCCCGGGGCTTTCTCTGGTTTCCAGTGATCAGGAACAACTGGAACTGGGTATTCTAGATCCAGGAGATGAAGTTCAATTCCGTTGGCTGGTACGCAGCCATGGCCGTTCAGGAGAAATTCCCATGGCCATGGAAGTAGGTTCCCGAAACACACGGGATACAAGTGTGGTTGATAATATAAATGTTCCAGAGTGGCCTCAGAGTATTTACCTGAAATGGGATGACCCAGAAAGGTTAAGGCCTGGGCGAGTAGCTACTGCCCTTGTAATGCTTGGAAATGTGGGGGACGGAGTAGACTTTGAATTTGACATTGAATACCCCGCAGATTTATTGAAGCCAATGTATATTTCAAGGGGGCAGTTAATGGTTTCCGGTGAAGAACTCCTTGATTTTAACCGACCGGACTTAGACCCAGATTCAGGTGTTATTTCCGGATTTTGGGGTGACCTGATGAATAAAGATGACGGGTCTGGTGTCCTTGCCAGAATTCATTTCCTGGTTAAGGATACTGGGGAAGGAATGTTGGAATTAAAAAACGTAAAAGTTTCCGATATTTACGGGGCGCCCTTTGACCTCGGTATCGGCGACCTGCAATTCAATATTGAATAACCGGAGGGGTTGAAATGAAAGGGAAGATAGCTTTATTTTTGATCCTGTGTTTCCTGATGGCGCCCATTTCCATTGCCAGGGGCGCAGAAATTCGAGACTTGGATGAAGATCACTGGGCCTATGAAATTGTCCAGGAACTTGTAGAAAAGGGTTTTATTTCCCTGTATGATGATGATACCTTTCAGGGTGACAGGGAATTAACCCGACTGGAAATGGCAGAAATAGTGGGTAGAATTCTGGAGCATATTGAACAGAGGGAAGTTACCCTTACGGGAGCTGACCTCAGCAATTTACGGGATTTAACCGTTGAATTCCGTGAAGAACTTGTGGATCTTGCCCAGAGCAAAGAAATTTTTGCTGACCGAATAGAGGATCTGGAAAAATTCCGCCAGATCCAGGAAGAAGACCTGGCAATTCTTGTTGAGAGAATTGAAAATGATTTAGCCCAGATTGATGGAATTCGAGGTGAGGTTCAAGACCTGGAAAGGCTCGTGGACTCATTAATTGATGAAATCCTGGTCCTGGGGGTTGAAGATGAGAGGTTTGATGAATTTGACGACCAACTTCAGCAATTAGTTACCAGAACCGATGATATAGAGGGGAAATTAATTACCCTAGAAACCAATTTCCAGGAGATGGTCCAGGAGGTAATGTTAGACCAGGACACAGACCTTTACAGGGTAATAAGGGATATGGAGGACAACAGGGAGGCTATCGAACGCCTGGAAAGGCAAAACAGCCGTCTCCGGTTACTCATGGGTGGCCTGGCAGGGACTTTGCTTCTGATTTTTCTAATCAACTAGAGATACTAACGGGGTGGCTTCGGCCGCCCTGTTCTTTAAATATAGACAGGGGGGATTGGATGGAAGAAACCTTTGTTTTGATCAAACCTGATGGAATTCAGCGGAGCATGGTTGGACGTATTATTCAGCGCCTTGAGGAAAAGGGTTTGAAATTACTGTCTGTAAAAATGATGCGATTGGATAAAAAAAATGTTGAAAAACTTTATCCCCATCTGGTAGAAAAGGAGTTTTTCCCCCGTCTGGTGAACTTTATGGTTGCAGGCCCAGTCCTGGCCATGGTCTGGGAAGGAGAAGGGGCAGTCCTTGCTACACGCAAACTTCTTGGGTCAACCAACCCTCAGGAAGCCTCTACAGGCACTATCCGGGGGGATATGGCTCTTTCAGTTGGAGCAAATCTTGTCCATTGTTCTGATTCCCTGGAGAACTCAAAAAAGGAAATAGACCTTTTCTTTTCTCCTGGGGAAATTAATAAGTACGAAAAGAGTACAGGAATCTGGTTAAGGGAGGAACCCTGGAAATGAAAAAAGTTGGGCCTTGCCGCTGGGTCTTGGTTATTCTACTTGTTTTTATTTTTTTAGGTAACCAGTTTCTAATGCCCCCTGTGGTTCAGGCTTCTTCAGGGCTCGAGGAAAAGGATATTTTTGTAGGCCTTGGGGTTGCTGTTTTGGTCTACATAATTTTTCAGCTTGGAAAAGATATCCGGGCCGATTCACCCCGGGTAGAAAAGGATCCGGAAAGGCCCCCGGAAAAAATTTCCGATCCTGAAACCGACCTTGAACTCCTTGCTCATTTAATCCACTCAGAATCCCGGGGAGAACCTTATATTGGGCAGGTTGCTGTAGGGGCAGTTGCTTTGAACCGGGTGAAAAGCTCCAGATTTCCCAACACTCTAGAAGAAGTAATAATGGCTCCGGGGCAATTTACTGTTGTATCCAAGGGGACATTTTACCAAACCCCAAATGAAACCGCCTTTAAAGCTGCCCGAGATGCCATTTCTGGAGTGGATCCTACTGGAGGAGCCCTTTACTTTTATAATCCCCGGACAGCACGCAACCTTTCCTGGTTTTTAACTCTCCGGGAAACAATTACCATAGGTAACCATGTATTTGCTGTTGATTAGTGGACACCTTTTTGTAATAAGGAGTTTAACAAAAACCAGGCAAAAAGGCAGCTGGAGTGCTGTCTTTTTTTCTGGAAAAATTTCAAAACTGAAGGAGAGTGTTTTGATGCAGGCAATCTTTTTTGATCTGGACGGAACCCTTTTAGACCTGGATATTAATGAGTTTTTTCCCAGGTATTTAAAAAAATTGAGCCAGAACCTGGCTGACCTTATGGAACCCGAAAAGTTTGTGGATCACCTCCTCTTCTCAACCAAGGCCATGCTGGAAAATACCAATCCGGAAAAAACAAACAAAGAAGTTTTCATGGAAACCTTTTTTGCCCCCGAGGGACTGGAAGTAGAAGAGTTTTACCCCAGGTTTGAAAAATTTTATCAAAATGATTTTCCCCTGTTGAATACGGGCTATGGACCTGTTCCAGGGGCCCATGAAGCCTTAGAGGTGGCAATGAAAAAGGGTTTTGACATTGTTTTAGCAACAAATCCCCTTTTTCCTCGAGAAGCAGTCCTTGAAAGAATGCGGTGGGCCAAAATTGACGATTTTCCATTTGCCCTTATTTCCACCTATGAGCACATGCATTTCTGTAAACCCAACCCCCAGTATTTTGGAGAAATCTTAAACCGACTTGATCTTTCCCCGGAAAAGACCCTTATGGTAGGTAATGATCCCCTGGAAGATTTAATTGCTGGAAAACTGGGTATTAAAACTTTCCTTGCTGAAGATTATATTGTTGAGAGAAAAGAACAACTTCCTGCGGATTATACTGGAAAACTGCAGGATGTGGTTTCAATAATAGAAAACTATTAAAGGACCGGCCAAAAAAGGTCGGTTTTTTTCTGATAAAAATAGGGTTATGGGAATTTGGAAAACCAAATTTAAGCAAGAAAAGCTTTAAATTATAGAAAATCACCGGGACGATTGCTTAAAGGTTTCCCAAAAAAATGGATTTTTAAATACAGGAGATATTTTTCAAAAATAAAATTTGTTCTTCATAAAATAAAAAAATTTAATAAAAAAATAAATTTTTTTAAAAAGGTATTGACAATTTAAAATTAATAGTTTAAAATAAGCTTGAAAGTTAATAAAATTAATTTAAACATTAAAAAAAGTTAGGAGGTGTTAAAATGTTTGATTACGGTATGGCTTACACAGCAAAAAAAATTCACGAGTTTAATACCAAAAAAGATCAAAAGCGCCACCCCCGTCGTTAAAATAAAGCTTTGAAAGGAGGACGCCCAATGATAAAAAGAGATTATTACTTAGAGGAAAAAGGAGGTTTGAGGAGAGGTTCTGGACAATTGGCAAGAGAACGCCGGTACTAAACCTCCAAAAAAATGAGAGCTATAAAAAGAGAAAACAACTGAAAGGCCCTGGTCACTGAAAAAGTGAAAGGGCCTTAATTATTTTTATCCTTAAACTTCTTTTTTGGCTCATCCTGGACGGGAAGGATACTTACCTTTAAATTTGGCCATTTGCTTTCCAGTTTCTCCTTAACAAAAAATGCTTTTTTCCCAAAATTATCCAGGGTTTTTTCTCCCGGGAAATCTAATTCAAATTCAAGGAAAATCTTCTGCCCTGCTGATCTGGCTTTAAGTTTTTTGATTTCGCAATGTTTTTCCAAAGCTCCTTTAATTTCAGTTATAACTTCCTGTTTGGGAGCCCGGTCCAAAAGCTGCCAGAAACTTATCCGGGAAGTATTAATACCAGTAAAAAGAAGGAAGAGGGCAATGATTAACGACCCAACAGGATCAATATATACTGACCATTCCCAACCCAGAGTCAGCCCAATGAGGGTTATAAGAACCACACAATCAATTAAGGTTTTGGCCCGATAAAGGCCTCCCTGTGCGGTAAAAATTGGGGTTGTTTCTTGTTTGTTCAAACCCCGAAACCGGAACCAGAACCAGCCATTAACTAAAACGCCTCCTCCTGCAATGAATAAGCCGGGTACAAGCCAGCCCGGTATTTGCGGGTTAAAAAAACTCTGAATAGCAGAAAAAGATATTATTAATGAGGAACCTGTCATAATTATTCCCACGGTTAGGCTGGCCATGTCCTCGAGTTTTTCGGCACCAAAATTAAAACGGTTATCAGGACCTTTCAAAACTCGTTTGTATGCCAGCCAGGCTAAAAAAAGCCCTAATAGCTCAGAGTTCCTGCGAAGAAAGTCTGCCAACAGGACAGTTGTCTGGCCAAAATAAAGGGCTACTCCTGTTCCCAGGGGAGCCCAAAGGCTTATCAACCAGGCAGCACGAAGGGTTTTTTCTTTTTTCTGATGGAGTTTTTCCATACTAAAACAACCCTTCAAAAAATTTTAAAATGAAAAAAACGGGAAGAGAAATAAATGAAACTGAAAGGGGAACTGTCAAAGTGTCAATCCCCTTTCGAGAGGAAGCTTCAACAAGGGAGGAAACAATTCCAGCCGTTATTGCCAGGACAATCTGGCCGGGGATGGCAAGGGGACTAAAGAAAAGAAGAGTTGCAAAAACCCCCGCTGAAGCGGCAAGGGCACCTGCAATTGTGCCTTCCCTGGTTTTTTTACCGTCGAATACTCGTTGTTTTAATTTTTCTCGCCCCAGACTTTTCCCAACCAGGGCCGAACTGGCATCTCCAACACCCCAGGCCACAATACCTATAGCAATTAAAAACTGGTATTCATTACCCATGATTCCCCAAAAAAAGATTATTAAAACAGAGAGGACAATTATAATAAAACCTATCTGGGAAGGGATTTCAGATTTTTTGGAAGATCTTTTTACCTTTGTTACGGGAGCAGCTTTAAATTTTTCGAGAATTACCACTAAAATCATGGCGATAATTAATATTAATAAAATTGCTGCCAAAGCAGAATACCAGGTGGAAAAAAACCGAAGTATAATAATGATAGAAAGGCTGGCCATTATGTGGTAGGACTTTCGAGTCGGTTCCTTTTTTGCTTCTGGAAGAAGAGAGGATAAAAGGGCGATGGGAATAGCAAAGGCAAGATAGTATCCGATAAGCAAAGCAAAAGCAACAAGGTCCTGCTGGAAATTCATTTTTGGCCACCGCCTTTTCTCATTTATGGTAATCTTCGGCAAATTACAGTTTAATCCTTCTGGTT
>PUKG01000281.1 GCA_003550445.1 Halobacteroidaceae bacterium | reverse complement strand
TGAACAAAGTTGACATTCTCATTACAGGAGACAAAGATTTTTTTGAAGTAATTTCTGAAAAACCTAAGATCATATCACCAAGGAGTTTTATTAACTCATATTGAAAAATTCTGGTTTTGTCCAGAATTTTTTGCTTTATATGATTATTCCTGAACAAGCGGAAATCTGGAAACCCAGGGTCTGTCCAGGATTTTTTCAGGCCAGCTTGGTGATTTGCCTTCATTGATTTATTACTACTTTCCACCATTCATGCCCAAAACGGTAATCATAATTCTATCTGAAACCGTCGCCTATATAACCTTTTCCGCGAAAATTTTCCCTATATCCACCACAGTTACATACAGCATTAAACCTATCATAAAAACCCATCCAACAATAGCTAAAGGAACGTGTAAACGCAAAAATTTTGGATGGATCTTTTCAAGCGAAAACAATAACACCTTGCCTCCATCCAATACAGGAATTGGAAGTAAATTTAGAACTGTAAGATTAAGACTTATAAGTGCTACAAACTGAAGGGCATTCAGCAAATTTGTCCCTACGGAATTACCACCCTGGGCCACGATACCTACAATACCTGATAACTGTCCCGCATTGGTTAGCAGATAGGGTAAGGATATTACTATTTCATACATAATTTGGGTTGCCTGTGTAATAGGAATTTGTAAAACATTTGCAAATGACCACCCAGAATTAAGAGAATAAATCACCGAAAAACAAACCACAGGTAAAATAAAACTTGCTATTGGTCCCCCTATAGCCATTATTATCCTTTTATTAACTGGTAGTGCAAAATATTCATTATGATCTTCGATTTCCGGTAATACATAACCCCCTAAGGGGATAAGTGACAATCTATATTCAGTCCCTCCCCATTTTTTGCCAATTAACTTTGGGCCAAACCCAATGGAGAAAGTAGAAATCGGTATCTGTACTCCTTTAGCCGCGATTAAATGACCAATCTCATGAACCAGTATTACAAAACCAATTAATAGTGCTGCAAAAAAATAATTCATAGAATACCCCTTTTCTATATTTTTTCATCCAATTTATCCTAAAATTGTTGTTTAAAATAGTCTTCCACGGGTTTTTGAGTTAGATATGCTTCAAAATGGCTGCATTTTGCGAATTAATTTGGGTAGAACGAGAGCGGAACAGAAAATATTGCTGTTATATAACTTTGCCATTTGTCTTTTGGTATCCTTGGAAAAATCATGAAAATGTTTTCGCAAATCAATTTCATTAAATCAAAAATTTGGCGGAAAAAGTCCTCAATTCTGAAAAAATTCATTTTTTTGGGGAGAAAGGATCTTCGAATTAAAGATTTTTTAATCAAATTAGAGCCGAGATAAAAGCCTGATATTTGGAACCAGTACAAAAAATTTCTTACCTATTGCATCTCAAGAATTTTTAACTTTTCCATTTTTCTTGAAGAAAAGGGGAAACAATTTACTACTTTAAAATTAAGATCAGTTTCCTCTAAATCCATTAGATAGCGAACTTCCCCTCAACTCCAAGATTTTATCTCCTTAAATTTACCCCTATCATTTTAACCTTCAATAATCCAAACCGCGACGATCAAGATGCTCAAGAATTGTAGTAATTGTCTCCTCAACTTTTTGTTTATCTGAAGCTATCCTCAGGTAGGGTAATTCATTAGAATGCTTGCAGAACTCCTGGTCTTCAGGATAATAATTGTCAACCCAGTCACTAACTTCTTTTTGATATTTTTTTGGCCTTTTTCTCCTTCTATCATCCCTGATTTCTTTGTCAGCACAAAGCTGTATTACTATAATATTTTTTGCTTCCGGAATTTGCCCTTTAAACTCCTGGAATTCGGAGTAATAATTAAAAAAGCTTCCAGTGACTACTGGGTTATATCCGAATTCCCAAAAATTTCGGGTTGTATCAATTACATTTTCCCAGAGAAGTTTCTTAGTCTTTTCGTTCCAGGCCCAGGGATTTACATTAAGAAGGTCTTCTCCGTCAACCCCTGCAGAGTTAGGAATATATTCAGGTAAAGTGGAGATAATTGTGGTTTTTCCCACACCTTCCTGGCCAAATATTATTATCAGGCTTTTTGTTTCTTGATTATTTTTCAGTTTGATCCCCCCATTTTTTCGCAAAAACCCTCCAAGCTCTTTATTACACCGAAGAAGGAGAAACAAAAAACATCTTTCCTTCTAACCATATTAAGTGAATAAAAAAACCATCGGAAACTCCAAAATGGTACGAAAACACCACAACCAAAAAGGAATATATCCGATGGTTTACCAAAAGGTTTAAGTGCTTAAAGAAAAAAATCAAAAAATTGTATCTTGGAAAAGAGTTAATTGCCAAAAATGTTTAAATAGCCTTTTCCAAATCAATGTTAGGGATGACAAAATTTAACTAAGTTAGTTGATCAGACATCTTTCATTCGGGGATCAAGAGCATCTCGTAAGCCATCTCCCAAAAGGTTAAAACCAAGAACCACAACAACAATAGCCAGGCCGGGAAAGGTAATTGACCACCATGCATAACGAATATATGGACGGGCCATGGAAATCATAAATCCCCAGGTGATTTGATCGGAGCGCGCTCCCAGGCCCAAAAAGCTCAATCCTGCTTCGCTAATAATCGGAGCCGCAATACCTAATGTCGCATAAATAACTATTGCAGGCATTATGTTAGGCAGTATGTGCGCAAGCATGATTTTTAAATCGCTAGCCCCCAGACCTCGTGCTGCCATTACATAATCCCTTTCCCTCACAGATAGGACTTCACCCCGAACAAGACGGCAGAAAGTAGTCCAGCCTACGATAGAAAGGGCGAAGAACACATTAAATAACCCCGGACCGCGAACCGCCATTATGGCCAGGGCCAAAATTATTCCCGGGAAAGCAATTACGGCATCCGTTAAGCGCATTATTATTGTTTCCACCCAACCCCCGTAATAGCCAGCAATAAGGCCCAGAACTATCCCAATAAAAGCCCGGACAGCAATTACAGTTATCCCCATAATTAAGGAAATGCGGGCTCCAAAAATCATGCGGGACATCACATCCCGCCCGAAGAAATCTGTCCCAAAAGGATGCTCCCAACTTGGCGCTTGCTGCCGGTTTCTTAAATTCATTTCAAAAGGATCATAGGGAGCAATAAAGGGGGCAAAAGCGGCAATTAAAATAAAGATTAGAACAATTATTAACCCTACAATTGCCGTAGGGCTTTTTTTCAGTCTGCTGAAAGCGTCCTGGTAAAAACTTCGGCTTTTTTCTTCCATTTGTACCCCCTCCTTCTCAATCATAGCGAATCCTTGGATCAAGGAACCCATAGGCTATATCAGTAAAAATGTTTATCAGGATAAACATAAGGGCAAATAAAAATAAATTCCCCATAACTACCGGCATATCACGAGCCAAAAGCCTCTCATAGGTAAAATGTCCTATGCCAGGATAGGCAAAAACTGCTTCGGTAATTAAAGCTCCCCCAAGTCCATACCCCATCTGCAGGCCAACAATTGTAGTTACGGGTAGCAAAGCATTTTTGAGAGCATGGCCGTAAATGACCCTTCGCTCCATCAATCCCTTAGACCGGGCTGTCCTGATAAAATCGGTACGAATTATTTCAAGCATGCTGGAGCGAGTAAGACGTGTAATAAGCCCTGCGGAAGCTGTTCCCAGAGCAATAGCCGGCATAATAAGATGGGCCAGGGTTCCTCGCCCTGAAGCCGGGAGCCAGCCCAGTTGGTAGGAAAATAGTAGAATAAGCATTAAACCAAGCCAGAAATTTGGTATTGACACCCCAAGCAAAGCAAAGATTCGAGTAAAAGAATCCAACAAAGAATTCTGCCTTATGGCCGAAATAACCCCCACAGGAATACCGATAATCGTGGAAATAAATAAAGAAGCTATTACCAGTTGTACTGTCGCAGGTAAGCGACGCATCAGAGTAGGGAAAACCTCACGGCCATCACGAAGGGAGGTACCAAAATCTCCTTGTAAAATCCCACCAACCCATTCCAGATATTGGATATGGATTGGCCGGTTTAGGCCCATGGCTTCCCGGAGCCGTTGTATTTGTTCTCCCGTAGCCTCTTCCCCAAGTATATTGGCTGCTGGACAGCCAGGAAGAAAATGGAGCAGAGAAAACACAATAATAGTAACAATAAATAAAACTGGAATAGCCTGAATAAGCCTTTTTAAAATATATGTCTGCATAGCATGCGGCCTCCTTGATAATCATGCCAGAACCGAAAAAGGTTGAAAATTTTAATAGCTTTAAGGTTTTACTCGAATCAAAGAATAAAGGATTTGAGATTGAGTGCAATAATAACTTTTTACCAAAAAAAGAGGAAGGAAACCCCCGAGCAAAGGGGGTTTCCTTTATCTCAGTTTAATTTATTTCCAGTAAGATTCACGCAGAACCCGGAATTGTGTATTCAAAAGCCATTCAAAATCCAGGTCTGAGTTCCAAACCATGTGCATCTGGGTGTAACGCACAGGAATATTAGGAAGTTCTTCAGTATATATTCTTTGCGCTTCCCGGTACAATTCGGCCCGGGCTTCTTGGTCACCAACAATTCGGCGGGCTTCATCAATAATCTGATCCAGGTCAGGATTTTTGTAGTGACCACGGTTGGCTCCGTAAGGAGGAATATTGCCACTGTGATAGCGACGAAGGAAAATATCCGGGTCAAAAGCATTAACCATACCCGAATGGGCCAGCTCAAAATCCCCTTCCTGCAAAGCAGAGAAATAGGTTGACCACTCGGAAGTTTGATGTTCTAGATCCACTCCAATCTGCAGCCAGTAAAAACGAAGGATTTCTCCAAACTCTACATTTGTTGTTCCAGTTGATGTTTTAAGGGTTATTGAGAAACCATCAGGATAACCGGCTTCAGCAAGTAGTTCTTTTGCCTTTTCAGGATTATACTCGTAAGTTCTCTGGACTTCCGGAGCATAGGCCCAAGTCCCCGGTATAAAGACACTTGTTGCGGGAATAGCGGTCTCAAAAACAACCGAAACCAACTCATCCATATCCACCCCATAAGCCAATGCCTGCCTTACCTTCTTTTGGCTTAAGATCTCGTGATCATGTTGAACAAAAATGGGAAAATAGTTTAGGGTGGTATATCCCCCGACGGTAAAATCGGGATGTTCTTTCATGCGATCCAGTTCTGCAGAAGGTACGTCTGAAAGGTCCAGAGCGCCACCTAAAAGTTCTGTAAAGCGAACTTCAGCTTCCGGGATATACCGCACATTGATTGTTTCCAGTTTTGCAGGACTCCGGAAATATTCTTCATATTTTTTCAAAACAATAACATCATTGGGTTCCCATCTTTCCAGCATAAAAGGTCCGGTTCCCACGGGTCTGTAGGCAAAATCCCCCCCTGGTCTGTCCGGGGCAATATGTTTGGGAACGATGCGGTGATCAAGGTCGTAGATAAGAACAGCATCAGGTTCTTTTGCTTTAAATTCAACGGTATATCGATCTAAAGCTCTGACAGATTCAATTGGTTGAAGCCCATCGTAATGAGGTGATCCAAAATCTGGATCCATCATGGTTTCGAAAGTATAGACCACATCTTCTGCAGTCAATTCTTCTCCATCATGAAAAAGTACTCCCTCATGCAATGTGAAAAGATATGTTGTATCATCTGGATATTCAAGGGTTTTGGCAAGCAGAAGTTGAATTTCCTGGTTGTGATCAATGTAGAATAGTTCATCGTACAAAAGCATATTAATTTCATGAGAGTAAACATCTCTGGCCATTCTGGGATCAAGGGTTGTGGCATCAGTTCCACGGCCCCAGTTAAGGTCCGAACGAGGGTTGGCCCCTGCCCCATCTTGTCCCACCAAAACCAAAGCAGTCACTAATAATAACATCATGGCCATAAAACAGAAATTGCCCCTTAACTTTAACTTTTTCATTTTTTCCTCCTTTTGCCGGCATTTTTCCAGATAAAAGTTCCGGATTGCCAGAGTTTCAGAATAATGGGCCACAATCAATTTTTTTAAAAATCACCGCCTTTCTGGAAACTAAATTCACTTTAAGGTTAGGAGAAAAGGCAAATAATTAATTTAAAAAAATTAAGAATAAAAAGAAAATAGTTTGGCAAAACCAATAAAAGAAAAGGAAAGCTTAACTTCACATTACAAGTTAATATATTCTATTCTAACCCCGACTTTCCTCTTTTAATGTTTTAAATTGTAAGATTTTCTACAAATAAATCCCCTTTGTTTATTTTTTCTCTGAACCGGTTTTTCCCAAATTTGTTTCAAACCCAAAAAAAACCAAATCAGGGGAAAAGGAGTTAGGAAATTTATATCCTCTTATATTTCTCTTGCTTTATTTATGGCCTTTTGAGGATCAATCATCAACAGGCCATTTTCATTTTCGGTTACGGTTTGGCCGATAATTTCAATTACCTGTTCATCGGATAGTTCAGAGTTAGTTTGTAATACTAGGGCAGCAACACCAGCAACAAAAGGAGTTGCCAAACTATCTCCACCTGTTTTAAACATTTCATATTTACCCTCACCTTCTCCAGAAGCAAGAAGGCGGGGTTGAACCGGAACCCAAACTGAATAATAACCCATTTCCTCATCCCGAGAATGCCTTTCCTGGACAATTTCTTCTGCCGTCTTTCCCCGGTATTCAACAACTTCTGGTTGAACTATATAATCATTTACTTCTCCCCTGTAACCCCTATCTTTTAAAGCAGCATTGTAAACGGCGAGGGGAGGTTCGGTGTAATAAGGGTAGCTGGAGGTAAAAACAAGGATACCCGAATCCTTAGCTTCCTCAATTGCCCTTATGAATTCCTCTCCTCCCTGCTCCGAGGAAAAACCGGTTGATACGGATAAAATTTGAACCCGTTCCTCTGGAGGTTGTTCAGTATTAAATTGTATTACCTCCCTTATCGCATCTGCATACCTTACTCCAGCAGTCCCAGGACCGGATACAGGAACAGCCCAGTAAAAAAGGTTGGCCCGGGGAGCCACTCCACAATTTCTGCCAACCAGTATTGAAGCAACAGCAGGACCGTGTAAGGAATAGGGTTCATTTTCCATATTTCCTGTTTCCCGGTAAAAGACAATCCTATCCCAGTATTCGTTATGCCCGGTCAAAAGTTTTTGATCAACTATGCCAACATTAGTTCCTCCACCATTAATTCCTTCTGCATGCAAATCTTCTAAGCCAAGACCAGGACTCATGTTGTAAAATCTCCTGTGATTGTAATATTGGGCGGCACCCAGTATAAAAACTATTAATATTCCAATAAGAAAAAGCCTGAGTTTAGTTTTTTCGTTCATTTCATTTCCCCCTAACTCGGTCCCCCCAACTCACTTTTGAGAAATTTGCTCCATTAAATTTATTTGATTTATTTAGCTGTCTTCGATTATTGTCATTTCATAGAAAAAAGCCAGGGTGATCTAAAAAATCCCTTAGATTTATAAAAAATTGATAAGTAGGTTTCCTATTTCTCGGCCAATTTAATCATCACCCAGAAATCTCATAAATAATTGTTACATTATCCGAAGCGGAGACCTCCTCTGGTTCAATATCCGCACTGTACTCACTGGCTGATTCACAAATCATCTCTGCTTTCCTATGATAAAAG
>PUKG01000106.1 GCA_003550445.1 Halobacteroidaceae bacterium | reverse complement strand
TCTTTATGGATTTGGAAATTTTTAAGTTTTAGTTTTTTTATTGGCATGATTTAGAAAGGGTTGTTGCAGTCTATGATGTGATTCACTGTATCACCTTCTAACTCAATTATCTCCATTTTTAATTTCGACACAATTGCTTGAAACTCCTCAAATTGTTCTTGAGTGATATTTGTGGAGTTTTGGACAATTCCCCTGCAACTCTTGACTTGTTCTCCTAATCTCGTCCATTCGTCAAATAATCTTTGATTAAATTCTACCTTTAGTTTGTTGCTCATATCCAGTTCCTTTAAAAATTTTGGTGGTTGGAACGGGAATCGAACCCGTACGATCCGTTGTGGATCACTGGATTTTAAGTCCAGGGCGTCTGCCTATTCCGCCATCCAACCTTTTTACACTTAATTTATTATGGTGTAGATTATTGCTGTAGAAAACAAAAAACCCTTACCGCCTTGCTCTCCCGGGAGAGTAGGTTGCATCAAAGACCGCAGTCTTCGAGTCCAGATCCATTATCTGAATATAAGGGTGAAAGAGTGACTCCCGGCTGGATTTGAACCAGCGACCTCCCCATTATCAGTGGATAACTGTTCTTCAGCGACCCGTTAGGTGAATATTGAAAAACAGGTTTAGGCGCTCTGCCGCTGAGCTACGGGAGTCGTAATTTCAAAAAAAGTGGTAGCGGGGGTGGGATTTGAACCCACGACCTTCTGGATATGAGCCAGATGAGCTGCCAACCTGCTCCACCCCGCAATAGTGGGACGGGGAGTGGGATTTGAACCCACAACAAAAGTTCCGATTGATAATCGTCTTCAGCGACCCATTAGGTGAATATCGAAGACGTAATATACTTTTGCTCTTCCAATTGAGCTATCCCCGTCACAATTTCAAAGAACTAAATGCGGGCAAATAGTTGAATAGGGAGGTTTCTATTTCAATTAGATAACCCTACTCATTCGGTCCGCATTTAAATATCGCCAATCGCGAACTGCGATATAATCTGCGGAGTTGCTGTGTCAAATCCAACTACATCAAGTGTGCTTGGGTCTCGGGGGTCTGCTATTGAATACCGTGTCCCCGTCATCCCAACCACGACTAACTTAGCATCTTCTATCCCACTTGTTCTCCTGTAATCCTGCAATGCTTGAATTGGATGCACATCTCCATACCACGTCTCATTATCAGTCAACACCACAAACACATCCACATCTATGTTCTCTTGCTTTGCGTAAAGCATAGGTAGAGCGCAATCTGTGTTCCCGAAAGACATAGCATAAGTATCATTTAATACATCATCGAGTCTCTGGTTTCTGGACATCCCTAATCGCCTAAAATCGCCTGCAAAGGCCATAGGAACAACCCTTTCCTCGGTTTTATATGTCACCATTGCTTGGGCTGCGGCTGCTTCTGCAGGAGTTATCGGGAGTCCTGCAATTGTTTCAAAAGTCATAGAACCGGAAACATCGATCCCCAACAAATATCTCTTCCCTGTCGGCTCCACAAATTTGAATGCTTTGTAAAAAGAATTGTCCAATGCTTCAATAATATCGGGATTAGGGATCCATGTATTCTTCCCACGCATCCCTCCTCCGGAAGCATAAGTTCTCAAAGCAACCAAAATCTGTAATGGATGTAATCTTGCTTTTGCAAGTTGGTTCTCGTCCTCCAGTCTATTCCTAACAAACTCAACATTATCCCATTTACCATTTGAAATTATACCATGTCTTGTCAAATTCCCCAAATTACGCATAATCCATGTAAGCCCTGCTCCGTTATGCAGAACCCTTTCATACATCTTTGGGGTGCGTTTATCTGTAGGAACAACTTCCATTGGTAAATTATATTTTTCCACTAACTCCAGTGTATTTTTTTCATCTATATTCGGGTGTTTTACAATATCCACAGCATTTATGAATTCGTTTCTTGGCTTCCTTTCTCCTTCGGTTGTGATGTATTGAAAGATTTCGTTTTGCAATACTGTTTCTGGTTTTGGGTGAGCTAACGAAATCACATCTTTATGAGACCAACCATCCCGTTTTTGATACTTGGTTATTTGAAAAGCTAATCGATCTATGTCTTTCTCTAAGTACCAGTTAGAGACAGCTTTCTTTAATCCACGACCCCATCCACGTAGATCGGTACAAAAATCAACATAATGAAAAAGATGGGTCCCAATCCTTGCTACTTTTGAAAGTTGATCAAACGCATGGTTTCTTGTTTCCATATTTGCAAAGTCTTCACAACTACAAAGAGCAAGAACAAACAAAGCTGGATCGTTTTTAGGAGCCCGTCCTTCTGTGCTTATCTCAACAACTCTATCGACAACACGAATTCCATCTTCAGCTATACACTTTACAGCGTTTGATGCGTTTTCAATAGTTAGTTTCTGCTCACCAACATAAAAGGTTCCGCCTTCAGATCCTAAGATAAGGAATCTGTCGAGCATTTTCCATTTGTCCAGAACAAAGGAGACACCACCAGCATTATTTTGAGCCTGATCGTTTTCACGTCCAGGTATTTTTTGAGCCTGCGGAGTCCTTTTTGTGCTGTAATGTTTTGTGTATTTCATTTTCCCCTCGTTCAAATAAATAACTTATTTTGTATTATATTATATGTAGCTATTACTTTGTTGAGGTTTAAATTGTGTCGTTCCAATTTTTAATTGTTTTTTTAATAATTTCACTGTTATATGTTTCGAGAAAATAATTAAGCCTGTGAGTAACTAAATGATAAATCTGTTCTAACGATTTAATGTTCAAGATATTCATAGAATATGGTATAGGACGCTCACTCTCTCCTGAATTTCTCACCAAATTTAAACGGAAAGCATAAGGCATTGTCACCAATTCTTCTCGTCTATCCCTTTTAGTAATAAGCATCCATGAGAGAGATTGAGATTTGTTAAAATCCGTAATAACTTGTTCTACGAAACCCCCAAAAATTTTCTGTTTAGCGGAATCGGGAGCATCCAACATGTCCCCAATAGAAGATTCTTTATATCCACGTTTAATTTCAATAACACATAAGTCCATCAAGGGCTGTCCAATTGGATCGCTCGCCTGGAGATCGCCACGCTGCCCGAATGTCTTAACCCCCGATTTAGCTCTGGTTGTGGCTCTCCCACCCGAATTATCTGTTCTCCAAAACACATCGTCTCGTTCTCCGTCAGTCCACCACAGACTGAATTTTTTAGCAATTTCTCGCTCATAGGCTGAACCTTTGGATTTACCACCCATTTATTCACTCCTCCTTCTAATTCGATTTACTTGTTTCTGCGTCCCGCCTATATTCCCATTAAAAATATTCTGCCATTCCTTCAATCGCTTATCGGCCATGAATAATTCCATGCCATACTTCTCGCAAAAATCGTAAAAAACCGAAATATTAAAATTAAAAGTAGGTGCTTCAAGATCTTCTGTTTTCTTATGTGGTAAAACGACTAATTTTCTATTTCTTTTGATGATTCGTTGACCCTTCCTACTGGTTATTTTTTGATAAGTCTTGTGGTGTTTTGGAAGTTCTCCTTTTATGAATTTAATAGCTGTCTTCTCTCCCACTCCTTCTATCCCATCGACTTCATCAGAACTACAACCAGCTATTGCTTTTACTTCTCCGTACTGGTATGGGAAGATGTTATACTTTTCTTGAAATTTTCTTTGCGTAATAAAAAGCCATCGACTTGGGTCATACCACGAAACAGCAGGAGAAATGCACTGGAGTAGGTCTTTATCGCCCGTTATTACTATTGCACGTTGTTTAGTATGTGTGCAAGATAAAGCAAACTCCGCCATTAAATCATCGCTTTCAAGTCCTCTTTGAGAGTAGACTGGAAAACCTATGTCGGGTAATACATCTTCGGTTAATGTATTTACTTGACGATACATAATACGTATTGCGTCCTTAGTCTCTTCGTTATCGTCCTCGTGTCTCTTTTTCTTATACGCACTGTACCTTTTCTTTCTGACACTTTCGTAGCTATCAAGAAAGAACATAGCTCGGTTAGATTTTATGAATTTATTTGTGAGAAGTTTTCTCAATTGCTCAAAAAAACCAAAGAGAACCCCTGTTGGAAGGTCGTCGTGCTCCAGCCCATCCATTGCAAAACGCGCACGATGAGCTATCCACGACATGTCTATTAAAACGTAAGGGGGGTTATTTTCTCTCATCTGTATCTTGGCTTTCGTTCTATTTTACACTCTTCGGCTATCTCATTCCAACATTTACCCACAATTTTTCTTAATTCTCCTTCGCCATTTCGGTTCTCAATCTCCCGAATTACGGTTTTACTGGTACCTTCAAGATCAAACTCGGGGGCTGTGATGGTGTTCTTCGTTTTACTCCACCATTTTTCACTTACAAGATAATCCACACAAGCCCCAACATCGTCAAAACCAATATTTGGATAAATGGGAATTTCTACTTCTCCCTTTAATCCTGTTATCCTGTTTTTATCAACTCTAACTCGGGATAAAGTGCCTATTTTTCTCTTCTTCTTTCTTACAGTTTTTGTTATGGTCTCCCTGACTTTCGACCATATAAACAAAGAGGCGTAAAATGGTAAAGCATTTCCACCAGACCGTGTCTTTTTAGCACCCATTCCAAAGTTATCTCTTGTTTGAGAAACTATGATTAAAATAGATTGAGTATCTCTTAAATCAGCAACAGCTTCACGGAGATAATCGCTATTAGCTTTTGCTTTTGCTGTGCCGTATGTTCCCGATACATCTTTCCCTTCTTCGTGAGCTTTTTTCATAGCCTCAAAATGCTCCTTATCTGCGTCGGACCCAAGAGCATCCATAGAATCAAGCACATATATAAAAGGTTGTCCTTCAGTTACAGCGTTATCTAAATTGTAATAGAATTCTTCAATTGTTCTTGAAAATTTAGGCTTCTTTTTCTCATAAGATGGTGGTTCTATTCTTTCTGCAAGTTGTTTATTAAACAAACCCTCTACATCAAGTAACATACCATCTTCTATGTTATCGAGAATGAGTCTGTAATTATCAAATTCAGGATTAATTGTGGCTTCTGCCAAACACGTCATGCAAAGGAAAGTTTTTCCACTTTGGGTATCTCCCACAATGTAAGTGTATTTACCAGATGGGAATCCTTTGAAAGGATCCCCAGTACATGCAAGGTTGAGTAATGTAGATCCAGTAGATATAAACCTTTTAGAAGGAGGGGCCACTTTCGTGACCCCCTCCTCTAATAGCTTTTCTGTCTCTTTTTTCTTTATTTTTGGCACAGATTAATCGGCCTCTTCAAGCCTATCGAATTCCTCGTCGCATTTGTCCCACAATTCGCACTCATCGCAAGCTTCAAACTCATCTATATCTTGTCCAAACACACCTCCTTCTGGACATTCCGGTTTAGACGATTTTTTTGAAGTCTTTTTCTTCCTGCTTTTCTTGGTCTTGACTTTCTTTTTAGGAGCGGGTTCAGTCTCCTCTTCCTCCTCTTCAGTCTCCTCTTCCTCCTCTTCAGTCTCCTCTTCCTCTGTTTCCTCCTCTTCTGTTTCCTCTTCTTCTGTTTCTTCCTCTTCCTCTTCGTCATCAAGATCGTCGAGTTCGAGGAATTTGCTCTTCAATTCATCGTAAGAGGGAACGTTGAAGATTTCACTCAATTCTACAGTCTTTTCGAGAACTTCGTCCTCGTCCATCTCATCCCTTTGCGCAAAATCTATACGAGTGCATGTAAGGAAATCTCGACCCATGAACTGGTCTTTGCTGAATCGGGCCTTAATCGTTCTCCCTTCATCGGTAACATCGTAGAAGTTGAGATTCTCCTCGGGACCCTCGTCCAGTTCTGTCTCAAGAGTAGACGGAAACTTTCCTCTTGAAATTGCGAAAACACACACACTATCCGCATCATCGGGATCAAGAATGTTGTAAGCAACGAGTCTCTGTGCTTGTATCGCTTTGATACGTTCCTCGTTCTCATCGTAGTTTTGAGCAAGTTTAGCTCTTTCTTCGCATATTGGACAGTTTTTCCCAATACTTTCTGGACAAGCTATCGACTCGTTCTTAATACCAACTCCATGATGCACCTTAAAAGGGTGCTTCCACCACAGCACACCATCCTCAATCCCATCGGGATGTTTTGTAGTACGGACTTCATAAGGAACTATGTCGATCATATAAGTTCCCGCTTTTTCAGGATTCCATTCCGAAACTCCTTTGGGGAGTGTCAGCCATCCCTGTCCACCACGACCTGCTCGGGCATTCTGTCTCACCCTATCTCTACTTACTCTTTTCCTCCGTCTCTTTGACTTAGCCATACATACCTCCTGAGCTATTTGATTAAAGTAACTTTGTTTATTATATGCAAGAATATCGTTACTGAGTATAACTTATTTTTCATCTTTACTATTCCATTTCATCCAATCTGAGATAGAATGAAGGATAGCTGAAGAGCTAACACGACACAAAAGATACACTAACAAAAGCAAAAGCATCAGAATTATTACAGAACCAATAATAACCCCAATAGACCATAAGAAATTGGAAAAAAGATTTGCTATCATTTATTCTCTCCATTCTTTTTGGTTTTTCGTGTCCTTACTTTCTTGACTTGTTTCTCTTTCACATTCTCTTCTATCTTTTTCTGATGTTTTTTCCACTCGGCTCCGATATTACGCGGAGTGGAAGGACCAGCGAAGTAATTCTGCCCATGAAGAGTTACAAGAAGTTCAAGCATACGCTTCTTTTGTTCCATAGTAATGACAATCTTATCCATCAGATTAACTTTTTCCTTAGCACCTATCAACTTATCTTGTTCTGCCTGCATTTCCTCATGACATGCTATTGCGGCGCTTATAGCCGCTTCTGTTGTCTTCATCAATCCAAAATCTTCTGGTTTTGCTCTGGCTTCTCCATCTAATCTTGAACGGAGGAGATCTACTTTCATTTCCTGTCTGTCTTTTTCTGCTCTGGCTTCTACAGCTTTTTCAGACCAATAAAAAAAGGTCTCTGCTTGTTTAACAACTTCAACGTCCAGTTGCTCTGGATCGATGGATTTGTCGTTTTGAAGTTTATTCATTTCTTCTTGATCCATAACTACCTCCTTTTTAGTAATTTAGTTGTATTGTATTATATGCGGAAACAGTCTTGTTGAGCATTGTTAAAATAAACGGTTTCTCTTACGTATTTTCTCTATGCGTTGTTTTGTCGTTTTCACTGCTTCCTCAGAAATATCGGAGCATATCCACCTTCGCCCGAGTTTTTCGGCCACGGCGGCGGTGGTGCCGGAGCCGCAGAAGAAGTCGGCCACCAGATCGCCTTCGTTGGAGGAGGCTTTGATGATTACTTCAATAAGGGATTCAGGCTTTTGAGTAGGGTAATCTACCCTTTCTAAAGCTTGGGAGTTAATAATTGGAATATCCCATACATCTTCTCTTAACTTACCTTTTTCATGTGTCTTCACTACTCTTCCAAAAGATTTTTGCCCAGTTTTCGCTTGTCTTAATGTCCCTTCAGAATAAGGGACACGAACATCGTCAATATTAAAAATATAATTCCTACCCTTCACATAAAAAAATATAGAATCATGTTTTCTCTTATAAAAATCTTTAGTCTGGCCAGAGGGATCTTTATACCACCAAACCACTTCATTTTTAAAATTTGCTTTACCAAAAACCTCATCCAAAATCAATCGCAAAAAACCACTTACACGATAATCACAATGCACATAGATACTCCCGTCCTCAGCCAGCAGGTCCCGCATCCTTTTAATACGCGGATACAAATAACGCAACAATCTCAATAT
>PUKG01000250.1 GCA_003550445.1 Halobacteroidaceae bacterium | reverse complement strand
TAATTTTGCTCCTGGCTATTCTTGCCTTGCTCTGGCAGAATAGCTGGCCTTTCTTTAAAGAAGTTGGTCCCTTTAGACTTTTTACTGATCATCAGTGGAATCCAACTTCTTTCTTCGGGCCGATATTTGGTATTCGCCCAATGATAGTAAGTACTTTAATGGTCACAGGGGGAGCACTTGCTCTTGCTTTCCCCCTTGGAGTGGCCTGTGCTGCTTATTTAGGGAAAATGGCTTATTCCTGGGAGAGAGAGATTTTAAAACCCCTGGTTGAAATTCTTGCGGGAATTCCATCAGTAGTAATTGGGTTTTTTGGTTTAGTGGTTTTAAACCCAATTATTGCAAGAACTTTTAACCTTTCCAACGGTCTTAATATACTCAATGGGAGCATTCTTCTTGGGATAATGGCTTTACCAACCATTATTTCTCTGGCGGAAGATGCAATTACTGCAATCCCAAAAAGTTTTGAAGACGCCTCTCTGGCCCTCGGGGCAACTTCCTGGCAAACCCTTTGGAGAGTAATTTTGCCTGCGGCAAAATCAGGAATTGCTGCTGCATTTATGCTGGGAATGGGCAGGGCTATCGGGGAAACTATGACTGTTTTGATGGTTATGGGAAATGTTCTATCCACCCCTAGTTCATTTCTAGACCCTGGAATGACAATGACAGCCGTTATTGCAATTGAATTGGGCGAGGTTCCCTTTAATACCACTCATTATTATGCTTTATTTGCTGTTGGACTTGTTCTATTTGTTATGACCTTCCTGGTTAACATGACTTCAGATATTATCCTAAATCGTTTCCAGGGGGTGGAAAAATGAGGGCAAATAATGGAAAATGGCAGGAAAAAATAGGTTTTCTCCTATTCCGACTTGCAATGCTTTTTGTTGTATTTGTTGTTTTCTACATTATTTATGATATTTTTAGTAAAGGGGTAAGTTCAATTAACTGGCAATTTCTAACTGATAGGCCAAGGGAAGGAATGACTGCAGGTGGGATCTTCCCAGCAATTATTGGGACCGCTTACCTTACGATTATTACAACCCTGGTTTCAGTTCCCCTTGGAGTTGGCGCTGCAATTTTTCTTAATGAATATTCAAAGGAGAACTTTTTAACCCGTTTAATCAGAATGGCCCTTCGTAACCTGGCCGGAGTCCCTTCGATTGTTTTCGGGCTTTTTGGTGTTGCTTTTTTTATCCAATACCTGGGGTTGCGTCCCTCTCTTTTGGCTGCTGGTTTAACCATGGGAATCCTAACCCTCCCGGTAACAGTTACTGCAAGTGAAGAAGCATTAAAAACCGTTCCTGCGGCCTTTCGGCAGGGAGCTCTGGCTCTGGGGGCATCTCCCTGGCAGATGATTAGAAGTATTGTCCTACCCCAGGCCTTACCAGGAATGCTAACGGGCGCTATTCTTGGGCTGGCCCGGGCAGCAGGAGAAACGGCCCCCATCCTTTTCACGGGAGCCGCTTTTTTCCTTCCTTTTTTACCAAGTTCAGTTCACAGCCAGTTTATGGCTTTACCTTACCACCTGTATATTCTTGCTACACAACACCATGCAATTTCAAGGGTCCGTCCTCTTGCTTACGGGACCGCACTGGTTCTTTTGTTGTTGGTAGTGGTTTTGAATGGGGCAGCGATTTTTTTGAGGTCCTATTACCGGAATAAAATGAGAAGAGGTGGAATTTAAGATTTCTGGGGCTTTGGTTTTTTAAGGTATTTTTCAATTGCTGGAACCACAAGGTTCATTCCCAAAATTGCAAATGTGGTTCCTTCCGGAAGCCATCCCCAGAGGCGCATAGCCATAACAATAAAACCAATACCTACTCCAAAAACCCATCGGCCGGGTTGGTTTTTTGGTGAAGTTACGGGATCTGTTGCCATGAAAAGGGCTCCTAAAAGCAAACTTCCCGATAGGATATGAAATAGGGGGTCTTCTCCTGCCAGTAAAGAAATAATTACAACGGTTGCAATAATACTGACCGGAATACGCCAGTTGGCGTATTTCTTATATATAAGATATCCTCCGGTTAAAATAAGTAAGAGAGCAGAGGTTTCTCCAATACTACCCGGGATGTTCCCCAAAAATAAGGGAAGGTAACCGAAAGTTTCTTCTCCTAATGGGGTGGCGGTAGTAGCGAGGTCAAAGGGTGTTTGCCAGGGAGTAAAGACACCCGGGAAAGCATATACAATAAAAAGTCTTCCTGTTAAAGCGGGATTCAGCAGGTTTCGTCCGTATCCTCCAAAAAGTTGTTTTCCGACAATAATTCCTACTACGCTTCCGGCTGCAGCAACATAAAGAGGGGTAGAAGGAGAAAGAGTTAGTCCTAAAAGGACCCCTGTTACTATTGCGCTCAGGTCTTTTAAACGTTGTTTTTTTCCCGTTGCCTTCAGGTAAATGTACTCTGCAATTACGGCGCTTCCAGTACTGACCAATATTATCAGAAACGCTGGAAGACGGAAGAAAAAAATAGCCGCAAGGATAATTGGTGATAGAGCAATTAGCATCCCTCGATTCATGGGCATTGGGATCATCCTCTCTTTTTTTGCTTTATATAATATGTTCGGGAGATATCTTTTCCCTCCTTCTCCATTTGACAGGGGATGAAAAAGGGTTTAAAATTAAAGGTAATAAAACCCACCATAATACAAGGGTTTTTTTAAGGAGGAATTAAGGTTGAAAAAAACCATAGTTTTTTTTCTTGGGATTTTACTAGTTGTTGGAGCAGCAGTTTTATCCAATCCCCAGGAAGAAACCAAAAAGGTTGATATAAATGTGTTTGAGGCCCTGGAATTAATTGAACAATATGAGGAATCAGAAATATTTATCCTGCTTGATGTTCGCACCCCGGCAGAATTTAAAGCGGGCCACCTGGAAGGTGCAATTAAGTTAGATTTTTATGATCCCGAATTCAGAGAAAAACTTGCTGAACTTGATCGCGATTTTGTTTATCTGGTTTACTGCCGTTCGGGTAATAGAAGTGCCAGTGCCCTGAGGATTATGGAGGAACTTGGTTTTAACGAAGCCTATAATCTCCTGGGAGGGATTATTGCCTGGGAAGCAGAAGGCCTGGAAATAGTTAAACCGGAAGAATCAGAATAAAAAATACCTTTCCCTATAGAAAACCTTAAAGGAAAGAAAAACCCACCCTTGAACCAGGGCGGGTTGTTTTTTATTATCCTGAAAATTTTCTTTTGGCAAGTTCACCATCAAGAAAAAGGGTCCCGGGAGAATTTTCTCCTACCAACTTTATTTTATCAAGAAGAGTGCTCATGGTATCCTCTTCTTCAACCTGTTCATCAATAAACCATTTCAAAAAAGATACAGTTGGGTGATGGTTTTCTTCCTGAGCAATTTCCAGAATATTGTTGATCAGGCTTGTTACGAGCTGCTCGTGTTCAAGGCTAAGTTGAAAAACCTCTTCCAGTGAGCTGAAATCAGTCTTGGGGTTATCAAACCCAGTAATTACAGGTTTTTCTCCGATTTCAGTTAAAAAATTGAAAAACTTCATGGCATGAAACCTTTCTTCTTCTGCCTGGGCAATAAAGAAATTGGCGAAGCCATCCAGGCTTTTGTCTGAACAAAAGGCAGCCATTGCGAGGTAATAGTGAGCGGAAAAGAATTCGTGCTTGATTTGTTCATTTAACTTTTCAATCAGTTTTTGGGAAGCCATAGTTTTTCCTCCTTTTAAAGATTAGATAATGAAATTTTACCACTATAAAGGGAACTTAGCAAATCCTTTCTTTTAAAAAAACAGGAAAAGGAGTGCAAAAATAAAAAGGGAAGTATTAATTGATAGGTCATTTATAAGGGGGAGGGATGGAAATGGGTAATTATGTAATTGAGGGCAGGTTTGTTTTGACCATGACCGGTCCGGGAATTGGAATAATGGAAAATGCCGCTGTGGTGGTTTCTGGGGAGGAAATAATTGAAGTTGGTCCCGAAAAAAAACTAAAGGATCAATACCGGAAATTACCCCGCCTGGGAGGGGCAGATAAGCTGATTATGCCTGGGTTAATAGATGCCCACATCCACACCGGGATTGCTCTTTTAAGAGGAACTGCCCAGGACACCCGAAACTGGATGCAGCAGGGAATTGCGCCATTTAAAAAGCATATCCAGCCGGGGGATGTGCAGCTTGGCTCAATGGTAAATATAATAGAGGGTTTAAAAAGCGGAACCACTACTTTTGCTGATTATGATTATCCCCTGGATGATATTATTAAGAATTACCTGGACGTGGGAGCCCGAGCATGCCTGGCTTCAACGGTAAATGAACTAACCCCGGGAATGGATAAACTTAAAATTGGAGAATTGTACCCGTTTGATGAAAAACTGGGACGGGGGCGATTGCAAAAGGCTTTGGAACTAATTGAAAAGTGGGAAGGAGCAGGAGAGGGGAGACTAACATTTCTCCTTGGTCCCCAGGGGCCCGACATGCTTGGAGAGAAATTATTAGAAGAAATTAAAGAATTGAGTAATAAAACGGGTTATAAAATCCACATGCATGTTGCCCAGGGTGACCGGGAAATTGACCAGATGGAGAAACGGTACGGAATCCGCTCAATTCCCTTTTTGGAAAAACAGGGTTTAATCGATGAAGACTTGATTGCAGTTCACCTAACGGAAGCAACAGCAGAGGAGACTTACCTCCTGGCAGAAAAAGGGGCAAAGATGATTCACTGTCCGGGTAGTATTGGGATTATTGATGGCCTGGTTCCACCTGTTTTGGAATTTTTACAGGCAGGAGGGCAGGCCGCCCTGGGAAGTGATCAGGCCCCTGGAAATAATTGCAATAATATGTTTAATGAAATGAAAATGGCCTGTGTCCTAAACAAGGTAAGAAAAGGAGATCCAACGGTAATGCCGGCCTGGAAAGCATTGCGGATGGCAACGGTTGAAGCGGCGGGGGTTCTGGGTTTAGGTGAAAAAGTCGGTTCCCTTGAACCGGGTAAAAAGGCAGATCTCTTGATAATTGATCTTAACCAGCCCACCCTGGTGCCGGCAATAGCAGAACCAGTAAGAAATATTGTACCTAACCTGGTTTATTCAGCCCGGGGTAATGAAGTTGAAACAGTGATTGTAAATGGGGAAGTAATTATGGAAAACAGAAAGCTGAAAAGAATAGATGAAGAGAGAATCTGCAGGGAAGCAAATCTGGCCGGGAATGAGCTTGCCCGAAGGGCCTCAGAAGATATTTTATCTTCAGCCAACGAAACAGTTCAAATGATGAAAAAAGGGTACCTTTAAAAACAGAACCCGCCGGAAATAACTGGCGGGTAATTTTTTTTGTAAACCGTACTGGTTTAGAATTTTTTATTTTTGGTACCGATAATAAGTTGTTTTGTCGTAAAGGGGTTTTTGTCGGGGCTTGGGCATATTTTTTTCGACTAAAGCGGACAGTCGATCCGGATAATCAGTAATTATTCCGTCTACTCCCAATTTCAATAGGGCGGCCATATCCTCAAGGTTATTTACTGTAAAGGGGTTTACGAAAAGGCCGTGTTTGTGAGCCCCTTTTACAAGCACCCCATCAACTCCCATCCAGAAGGGATGGATTCCGTCTACCCCAACTTCCGAGGTGTATTTCCAGGGTTTATACATCCGAGCAAAAAACAAAAGGGCAGTTTTAATATTGGGGTTATGCTCCTTAACTGTTAAAAGGCTGGGGTGATTAAAGGAAGAAATTATTACGAAGGGGCCCAAACCGAATTTTTCAACCATTTCTACCACTTTTTTTTCAAGGTTGGGATAAGGAATAACGCCATTTTTCAACTCAATATTTAATATAATGTCCCGGTTTTTTATTAGTTCCAAAAGCTCCTGGAGGCGCGGAATTTTCTCTCCAGTAAATTTTTCCCCTTTGTGTCGTCCTGCATCCATTCGGGATACCTCATTCCAGGAAAAATCCTTTAACAGTCCACGGGTTCCGGTAATTCTGGAAACCTCTTCATCGTGGAAAATAACAATTTCTCCATCATTTGTCATCTGGACATCACATTCTATTCCGGTTGCTCCATTGGCAAGGGCTTCCCGGAAGGCCAGCATAGTGTTTTCTGGGAAAAGGGAAGAAAATCCGCGGTGAGCTATAATGCGTGTTGTCATTTGTTCGCCTCCTTAAAAAGAAAGACCGGGTTGAAAAAATTTATCAAGAGAAAGAGGTGGTTGACCCCTCTCGTAAGTGATGGTAAACTAAAAGCGAAATAAAAAGTTTGGGGGTATAGCTCAGTGGGAGAGCGCCTGCTTCGCAAGCAGGAGGCCGGCGGTTCGAATCCGCCTATCTCCACCAAATATAAGGGTGAAAACCCTTTTTTTGACTAGATGCTTTTTTGAGAATTTTTCTTTTTTCTTATTTTTTTATCTAAGGTAAAAAAAGCTTTTTTGAAAAGACCAAAAACTCCCCAGCCCAATATTAGGCCGGTTAAAGCATAAATAATGCCTTCGATACTTGTGGGAAATCCGGGGGTAAAAAAATAAAAGGTTTGCCTGGCAATATCCCAGTCCACTTCCTGAGAAAACACCAACCACCGTGTGAAAGGGCCGGCCTGTTGAAGATTGGCGAAGGAAACCTCAAGGGTTTCAAGGCGGCTAACCAGATTCGAAATTACTTCCCCGGAGGTTTGAAAAACCTGTTCTTCAGCCTGAAGATGGCGACTAATATATTCTTCAAAACTAATCCCAAGAGATTCCGCTGCCTGTTGATACATGTCTATTGTTCTACGGGCTTCTTGAAGGTGACCACCCAGTCTTTGTAGATACTGGCTAAAAAATTGAGGGAACTGGGCCATTCCCAGGGCCCCAATTACGGAGATTAAGCGGTCGGTTATACCGGAGAAAAAAGCCCCGACCTTTTTTAGGATTGTTTTCATCCAATAATCCTCCTCTTATAATAAGAGGATTACGTCAAGGAAGGTTATTTTCCTTCAATTAAAATTTTTAAGATGAAAGGAGGAAATAGAATGGCCTGGGAAGGAACAATTGTTTTTTTGGGGACGGAAAATCTTGAAGATAACGCTGTTTTTTACAGGGATACTCTTGGTCTGAAATTGTACAAAGATCAGGGGGTTTGCCGGATTTATGAGGTTCCGGGGGGAGGTTATCTTGGTTTTTGCACCCACCTGGAAAAAACCCAAAAGGGAAGAGCCCCAATAATAACTATCCTTTCAGATGATGTTGACCACTGGTATCACACCCTTGTTGATTGCGGCTGGGAGGTAGAAGAAAAACCAAAGAAAAATGAAAAATTTAATATCTACCATTTTTTCACAAAAGATCCTGACGGATACACTGTGGAAATCCAAAAATTCTTATAAATTTTGAAACAGGTTAATCCTGTTTCAAATTTTTTTTAGACATGCTTTCCATCCTTTTATAACAAAAGGTAACCAGATGTGTTTTTAGTTTCTCTTTTGGGCTTTTATAAGAAATAATTAACTGCCAAACAGCAAAAAACCAAACCTGAATTAATATTCGGAAAAATTTAAGCAGGAATCCGGCCCTTTATATGGAAAAATTAATGAGGAGGGAGACTGTAAATAATAATATTATTTAAAGGGGGAAATTTTAGTGAGAAAATTGATTCTGTTGTTCCTAATCATGGCGCTGGTTATCCCGGCAACCGCAGCCATGGCTCAAGAAGAGCCCGTTGAAGGTGGAACCTTCCACAGGGGTATGGTAATCAGTCCCCGGGGAATGTTCAATCCAATCCTTTATACCGAAGCCTATGACAACGAAGTAATTGTCGCTGTTTTTGACGGACTTATTGCAATTAACCGGGAACTTGAACCTGTACCTCAGATTGCTGAAAGCTGGGAATTTTCTGATGATGGACTTTCATTAACCTTCCATCT
>PUKG01000212.1 GCA_003550445.1 Halobacteroidaceae bacterium | reverse complement strand
TTTGTTTCCCAACCCCTTGAACCGGATCTTTCTTTTGATGAGGAAAAGTTATTGAATTCCCGTCAACCATTAAGAAATTTTTTGGATGGCGGTGACAAAAAAAGGGAGAGCAGTAGCAATTCATTGTCGGGGGAAAAAGGCGAAACCGCAAAAAATCCTCGAGGGATTTTGGGAAAAACCTTTGAACCGTTTTTGGCTTCCCAGCAAGGGGGCAAGGAACGAGGAAAAAGTTTTAGCCAGGGGAAGGAAAGGGAAGGATTTCAGTTCGAATCTTTCCAGCCATCCCAGAGGTTCGAGATCAGGCAACAGTCTCCTGAACCGATCCGGCAGGTTGAAATTCCCAATAGGGCTCCAGATGTTTTTCGGCAGATTGTTGACCAGGCTCGAATGTCCCTAAAAAATAGGGAAGAAGGAACAATGGAAATCAAACTTCGACCCGAATATTTAGGAGGCCTCAGAATGAGGGTTGTCCTTGAGGATGGACAGTTAAGAGCCCATTTCCAGGTAGAGAACCACCTGGCCCGGGATATTCTGGAAAATAACCTGACCAATCTTCGTGATAACCTTTCCCGGGAAGGATTTACCTTCGATGATGTTGATGTAAATGTTCAGAAAGAAGGAACCCAGGATCCCCAACAAGAGCAGTGGGAATTTCTCCAAAAGGAAGCCGGTTCAGGGGAAAGCAAGGAAAACATTGAGGAAAGCCTCTACAGCATTCTTGAGAAAAATCAGGTTGATTATCGCGTTTAGGAGGTGAAAAAATGTTTATCCACGCAACAGGTAAAACAACTTCTGTAGATATTATGCAAAAACCGGAAAAACAACAGGGTGTAACATCTCAAAATGATAGTCCTATTGCAACCTCTGAAGAAATTGATCTGGATAGGGATGCTTTTTTGAAAATCCTGATTACCCAGTTACGCTACCAGGACCCAATGAATCCAATGGAAGACAAGGAGTTCATTGCCCAAATGGCCCAATTCAGCTCCCTGGAACAGATGCAGCAGATGAACCGTAGCCTTAACACTTTTCTGGAAAGTAATTTCCTCTATCAAGCCAGTTCCCTAATTGGCAAAGAAGTAACAATTAAAGGTACTGAGGACGAAATCAAGGGAATTGTCCAGGAGATTAGTTTCACGGAATACGGGCCAAAGGTAATCCTGGAAAATGGCGAGGAATATCCAATGAGCCAAATTGTCGGGATCAGTTCAATAAGGGGTGAGAGGGATGACGGATAAAATTCTTCCCGGGGGACGGGTAATAAAACCCTTAAGCACGCCACAATCAAAACCCCAGACTCATGCCCCCGAAAAAAAGGGAGATAGCTTCCAGAAAGTCCTGGAGAAGAAGATAAAGGGAAAAGGGGTCCAGTTTTCAAAGCACGCAGCTGATAGGATGATGAGCCGATCGATAAAGCTGGATAACCAGGAAATTCAGCGCCTTGATGACGCGGTGCAAAAGGCGGCTGCAAAAGGAGCAAAAGAGTCCCTCGTTGTAATGGGAGATAATGCCTATGTTGTTAGTGTAAAAAACAATATGGTAATAACTGCCCTGGACGGGAATAGCATGCGAGAGAATGTATTTACCAACATTGATAGTGCGATAATTATGGATTAAGGCTGGACCTCTTTTGTGAGGAAGCCGCCGTTGCTGAATGATTGAAGCAATGGGTCCAAAAAAGAGGAGGTATTTTAACCATGATGCGTTCACTTTATTCCGGTGTGGCCGGATTAAATGCTCATCAAACCAGAATGGATGTAATCGGGCATAACATCTCCAACGTAAACACCGTTGGTTATAAAAAAGACAGGGCAACATTCCAGGAAATGTTAAGCCAGATGATTCAGGGGCCCGCTGGCCCAACTGGAAACCGGGGAGGGATAAACCCCGTACAGGTTGGCCTTGGTGTCCAGGTGGGAAGTATTGATACAAACCACGAACAGGGCAGCCTGGAATCAACCGGCCAGAGTACAGACCTTGCAATAGACGGAAACGGGTTTTTCATCCTCCGGGATGGAGAAGAACGTTTTTATACTAGAGCTGGAAACCTTTCCATGGACAGCGGAGGTTTCCTGGTTAACTCCGGAAATGGACTTCGATTGCAGGGATGGAGAGCTGATAGAGCAACCGGGGACATTAATACTGATCAGAACATCTCTGATATCCGGATTCCTATTGGCGATGTAATGGGTGCTCAGGCGAGTAGTTACATTGATTTTGCTGGAAACCTGGATTCTGATGGACCTATAGGGACAATCCACCAGACTTCTCTTTCAATTTACGACGAGTTTGGGTCCCGCCACGAGTTAATCCTGGAATTTGAGAAAATGGAAAATAACGAGTGGAACTTGACTGTATCCAATGATGGTTCTTTTGAAATTACTGATGGGGAAGACATCCCCCTCGTTTTTGAAGAAGGCAGGTTAAGTACCGTTGGGGGTGGGGATGACTTAATTGCAAGTATCGGACTGGAGAACTTTGACAACGGAGCAAATGACATTGATGGATTACAATTAAGGCTTGAGGAAATTACCCAGTTTTCCGGAGAATACTCTGCTGAAGCCAATAACCTTGACGGGAACCGTATGGGTTCCCTCCAATCCTTTACCATTGATGATAATGGAATTGTAATAGGGACCTATACCAACGGAGTGACTCGGAACCTCGGTCAGGTTGCAGTAGCCAACTTTAATAATCCTGACGGACTGATCAAAGAAGGAGATACAATGTTCTCGGAATCGGTAAACTCGGGGATTTCCCAGATAGGACAGCCCGGGACAGGTGGTAGAGGAGAAATGCGAACGGCAGCCCTTGAGATGAGTAATGTTGACCTTGCTGAAGAATTTTCCAGTATGATTGTAACTCAGCGCGGTTATCAGGTTAACTCCCGGATCATCTCAACGGTAGATCAGATGCTGCAGGAACTGGCTAACATGGCCCGTTAAAAAACAGGGGAGGGCTAAAGAGTAATGTTAAAGCTAACCCGCTTCGATGGTACAAAAATAGTGGTTAATTGTGATTTGATTGAGTTTGTGGAAAAGACCCCGGATACAGTAATTTCTTTAACAACTAACCGGAAAATACTGGTTCGGGAAAGTGTCGATGAAGTTATTCAAAAGACGATTGAATTCAAAAGGCAGATTTTCAATGGGGAGAGGTGGCAATAATGGATTTAGGAACCCTAATAGGGCTTTTAATAGGAATAGTGCTTGTTGCTGGAGCAATCCTCCTTGAAGGGGATGCGATAATCTATATTAGCCTGAACTCCCTGATGATCGTCCTTGGAGGAACGCTTGCTGCCACCATGATAAGTTTTTCCCTTTCTGAAGTGGGAAATGTTTTTAAACTCCTGGGTGTTGCCTTTGTCGGGAAAAAGACGGATACCGACGAAGTAACAAACATCCTTGTTGGTTTTGCCGAAAAAGCTCGAAGAGAAGGTCTCCTTGCTCTCGAGGAAGAGGTGGAACCTCTTGACAACGATTTCCTGAAAAAGGGAATTCAGCTTGTTGTGGACGGTACCGATCCCCAGCTGGTAAGGAATATCCTGGAAACTAAAATCACTTTTGTTGAGGAAAGACATAAAAAGGGCCAGGAAATTTTCACCAACATGGGTACTTTCGCTCCCGCCTTTGGAATGATTGGAACCCTCATCGGCTTGATACGCATGCTCAGTGCACTTGAAGATCCGGAAAGTATTGGAAGCGGGTTAGCTACTGCTCTTTTGACAACCCTTTATGGGACCCTTTTTGCAAACCTGGTTTTTCTTCCCATCGCGGGGAAATTAAAGGTAAAGAGCGAGGAAGAAATACTGATTAAAGAAGTAATGATTGAAGGTATCCTCTCAATTCAAGCGGGAGAAAACCCGAGAATTGTCGAGGAAAAACTCCAGGCTTTCCTTTCTACAGGCCCCGTTGGAGAAGGGGCTGAGGAAGGAGACGAAATGGAGATGGTGGTTGATTCCAATGTCTAGAAAACCGGGAAAAAAAGAAGCAAAAAAAGCTGGTTCTCCTTCCTGGATGGTCACCTACGGTGATATGATGACTCTTCTGCTGTGCTTTTTTGTTCTACTTTTTTCAATGTCCACCCTGGACCTGGAAAAGTTTTCCTTGATTATTTCACAACTTCAACAGCAGCTTGGAGTACTGGACGGAGGGAGAACCATTTCCCGGGAAGATTTGATTGAAGCGGGACAGAGAGATGAATTACTTGGCCAGATTGAGAGGTCTCGCCTGGAATTTGAACAGATGTTCGCTGATATCATGGCCTACCTTGAAGAAAAAGGCCTGGAGGATGAAGTTGAAGTTGCTTTTGTTGACGAAGGGCTTTTAATCCGTTTCCCCGGGCGGATATTATTTGAGCTCGGAGAAGCCCAATTACTCCCCCAGGCCAGAGAAATACTTGGGGAATTATCGAGTTTCTTTGAAGCCGTGGATAATGATGTAACCGTTGAAGGGCATACTGATGACTGGCCAATTAACACCCCTGAGTTTCCTTCCAACTGGGAATTATCGACAACAAGAGCCACCAATGTAATCAGGTACCTGATTGAGGAAAAAGGGCTTCCCCCCGAACAGTTTTCTGCAGCGGGATATGGAGAGTTTCAGCCTATCCGTCCAAATGATTCCCCGGAAAACAGGGCAATAAACCGCCGGGTAGATATTTTGATCAGGCGAAGTGTAGAATTTGACCTATTGTGGAGAGAGGAGGGGTTTTATGGCGAAGGGTAAAGTTTTTTTGATAATCTTTGGAGTCTTGATAGTATTGATAATGGCCGGAGGAATAACCTTTTTTTTCCTGTTCTGGCAGAACGTTCCCCAGGACCCTTCCGAAAAACCCGGAGAGATTGCCGAACTGGGGGAATTCGTGGTAAATGTCCAGCATCAAAGGTCTTTAAGGATTGTAAGGACAGAAATTTCTCTTGAGGTTATAGGGAGAGATTCAGAAGAGGCTTTAAGTAAAAACCGGGCACAGATCCGGGATGCAATAATCAAAGTTTTGCGGGGTTCAGGGGAAGAAGCAATTGAAGATCCTGCTGCCTCAAATCTCAAAGAAGAAATTATCCGGGAAATTAACTCGATTCTCGGGGAAGAAATTGTCCGCAATGTTTACTTTACCGAATTTGTTGTTCAGTAAGGGGGTGGAATTATGTCCGAAGTCTTAAGCCAAAAGGAAATTGACCAGCTCTTAAATGAACTATCCTCGGGGGAAAAGTCCCCGGAAGAACTGGGAAAAGAGGAAGAAAAAGAAAAAGTTAAGGCCTATAATTTTCGCCATCCCAAAAAACTGGCCCGGGACCAAATCCGGACCCTTCAGATGATCTATGAAAACTATGCTCGTTATGTATCCACTGCCCTTTCCGCACAACTAAGGACCTTTGTTGACATGAAAGTAGCCTCTGTAGAAGCCCTGAGCTATGAAGAATTTACTCGATCCCTCCCGGCACCTACCGTAATAGGAATTGGTGAGCTTGAACCCCTGAAAGGCCAGTGTTTATTGGAAATAAACCCAAATATTGCCTTTTCCATCGTCGACAGACTATTTGGAGGGTGGGGCGCTTCAAAACAAATGGACAGTCGGGTGTTCACCGATATAGAAGGAATGGCCCTCCGGCAGGTTATGAATTGGATGTTGAGGGAATTACCTGAAGCCTGGCAAAACGTTGTATCCGGGATGAACCCGGAACTAAAGGAACTGGAATCAAATCCCCTTTTTACACAAATTGTCCACCATAATGACATGATTATCCTTGTAACATTTGAAGTTGTTGTCAATGAAGTAGAGGGACTGGTAAATTTTTGTATGCCCCACCTGATGCTGGAACCTGTTGTGGGAAGGTTAACTGCCCAGCACTGGTTTTCCAGTATGCAGGAGAAGAAAATCCAGTTCCAGGATGGGATAAAGAAACGTTTATCGACAAGTTTTTTGGAAATAGGGGCGGAATTCCCACCCACTGAAATCTGTGTTGAAGACCTCTTAAACCTGCAGGAGGGAGACGTCCTTCTCCTGGGGACATCGGTTGAAAAGGACCTTAGAGTAAAAATTGGGAACAAGTTAAAATTTACCGGGAAACCAGGAAAAATTAAGGACCGAATGGCTATAAGGATAACCGGGGACGCGGAAAATTTAAAGGAGGAAGAGGGAGATGAATAACGAGATACTTTCTCAGGAAGAAATAGATGCCCTGCTGGAAACTGAGGACCGGAAAAAATCGGAACTAACCAGCGATGAAAAAGATGTAATTGGGGAAGTTGGAAACATTTCGATGGGGGCTGCCGCTACTGCATTGCACAATATCCTCGATCGCCCGGTACAGATTACAACCCCTCAAGTGTCCCTGACTACCCTGGAAAAAGTAATCCAGGAACACAATAAACCCCTGGTCCTGGTGGAAGTAGGTTATCTTTCAGGTTTGGAGGGTGTAAACCTCCTTGTTGTGGGAGAAAAAGATGCAGAGATAATTGCAGATTTAATGCTTGGGGGAGAAGGCAAAGATCTTTCTGGAGAAATTGGTGAAATGCAGTGAAGTGCTTTATCTGAGGCAATGAACCAGATGATCGGGTCTGCCTCAACGGCCATGTCCCAGGTTTTTAACCGACAGATAGATATTTCTCCACCCAAAACAGAGTATATTACCCTGGAAGATAAAGTAGAACGGTCGAGTAAATTTGAGAGTGAGGAAGAAATTGTTCAGATTTCTTTCAGGATCTCTATTGGAGATCTGGTAGACAGTACCATTGTTCAGCTTGCCCCAAAGAATTTTTTAAAGGACATGGTGCAAAAGCTTGTTGCAGGCCAGCTTTCTCTTATTGAGGGTGCGGATTTAAAAGGTGAAAAGAAAAAAGAACCTGTACCCGCGGAAAAAAGCTCAGACTCTAAGGAAAAGCAAACCAATCTCGGGGCAGAAAAGGAAGAACCCAAAGAAAAGGGAACCGTAAAAGCACAGAAAATGGAATTTGAAGAACTTGAACCGGAAAAAGTTAACCATGATCATGGTTCAATTGAGTTAATCAGGGATATTCCCCTTCAGCTTACTGTCCGGTTAGGAAGAGCCCGAATGACCATTAAAGAAATTCTTGAGCTGGGGAAAGGTTCCATAATTGAACTTGACCGGCTCGCCGGTGAAGATGTTGATCTTCTTGTAAATGGGAAACTTATAGCCAAGGGGGAAGTAGTGGTTATTGAGGAAAGTTTTGCTTTCCGGATCAAGAAAATTATCAGTCCCTTGGAAAGAATTCAGGATATTGAACCCTAAAAAAAGTTTTGGCGGAGGGGAAAGACATGAACGGAATTGAGACCAGCAGTTATATATGGGACCTTTTCAGGGTTTTGTTCGCCCTGGGGGCTGTAGTAGTTTTAATTATTCTCTTCCGCAGGTACGGGGAAAAATTTCTCCTGGGAAAGGGTGGCCTGAATGAAAAAAGCGGTGGGGAGCTGGAAATAAAACAACGGATCCCCATGGGGGTAAAAAAACAACTGGTTGTTGCCAAAATGCGTGATGAGGTTTTACTGCTAGCAGTAAACGACGGAGATATTTCCCTTTTAAAAAGTTTCCCTGAGGGGAAAGGGGATCTTTCCGGTTGGGCAGGGGAGGGCACAGATTATGAAGGATAGATCCCTGGTTTTTGGGTTAATTTTTCTTGGAATTTTTCTAATTTTAAATTCTACTGCTTCTGCTCAGCCAATGGAGCTTCCTCCAATAGATATTTCTCTTGGGGAAGAAGGGGCCAGTAACTGGGCTCTGGGATTGCAATTGATGTTACTCCTTACAGTTCTTTCTCTTGCCCCCTCTATTGTAATAATGCTGACTTCTTTTACCAGGATTGTGGTTGTCCTTTCATTACTCAGAAATGCTCTGGCCACGCAAAGGATGCCTCCTAACCAGATTATTGTAGGCCTGGCCCTCTTTTTAACCTTATTTATTATGTCACCGGTTTTTGGACAAATAAATGAAGAAGCCTTTCAGCCTTATCTGGCCGAAGAAATTGCCGAAGAAGAAGCCCTGGAACTTGCCCTTAATCCCCTGCGAGAGTTTATGTTTGAACAGGTATCAGAACGGGATCTGGCTCTTTTTATTGAAATCTCGGGGGAAGAAAGACCAAACAATCCTGATGAGGTTCCAACCCTGGTTTTGATCCCGGCCTTTATTATCAGCGAACTAAAAACTGCATTCCAGATAGGGTTTCTATTATACATACCCTTTATTATCATTGATATGATTGTGGCAAGCACCCTAATGTCAATGGGAATGTTGATGCTTCCACCGGTTATGATTTCTTTGCCATTTAAAATTCTTTTGTTTGTTCTGGTTGACGGTTGGTACCTGGTCATTAGATCGCTTGTTACAACTTTTTAAAGGGGAGAGGAAAAGTGAGTTATGAGCTTGTAATTTTTCTGGGGAGAGAAGCCCTTCAAACAATTCTCCTTGTAACTGCACCGGTTCTGGGATTGGGTTTATTAACCGGTTTGCTTGTTAGCATCTTTCAGGCTACTACCCAGATCCAGGAACAAACCCTTGCTTTTATCCCCAAAATTGTGGTTGTTCTTGTTTCTATAGTGGTTTTTGGACCATGGATTTTAAGGGTCCTGGTTGATTTTGTGGAAACCCTTTACATAAATATTCCCTATTACCTGGCGGGGTGAAAGTAAATGGATGACCAATTAATACTGCTGATAACAACCTTTGGTTTAATTATGACCAGGTTAATAGGTTTCTTCCTGATTGTTCCTTTTTACGGAAGTGTTCAGGTCCCCGCAAGGGTCAAGGTTGGTCTGGTAATTTTTCTTACCCTACTGGTTTTTCCCACGGTAGGCGAAGCGGGTCCAACGGATTTACCCCACCCACTTGAATTCGGGATGCTGATATTAAATGAGGTTCTTGCAGGCTTTTTAATGGGGTTTATTGTTTTCATTGCTTTTTCTTCTGTCCAGCTTGCCGGCCAGTTTATTGACCTCCGAATGGGTTTTGCCCTGGTAAATGTCCTTGACCCCCAGAGTGGTGAACAGATCCCCCTTGCCGGGCAGCTAAAAACCATCCTCGCCACCCTTTTATTTCTGAGTTTGCAGGGGCATCACTTGCTTTTACGGGGGGTTTATCAAAGCTTTGAAGTTCTGGCCCTGGGACAGGCCTTCCCCATTTTAGTTACCGGGGATTATATTATGAGAATTGTAGGGAACCTCTTTTACATCAGTTTTATGATGGCTCTTCCCGTTATTGCTGTCCTATTTATTAGTGATATAGTATTTGGGTTTTTAGCCAGGACCATTCCGCAGATAAATATGTTCAGCGTGGGAATTCCAACCAAAATTCTTTTGGGGATAATGGTTATTTTTCTCTCTCTCCCAACCTTTGGCCAGTATTTTCGAGAGGTTTTCCAGAGTATGTTTGGCCAGCTGAATAATCTAATACATGGCATCGGGGGGTAAACCATGTCCCAGAGCACACAGGAAAAGACGGAAAAGGCGACGCCGAGGCGAAGGAAAAAGGCCAGGGAAGAGGGGCAGGTTGCAAAAAGTAGAGAATTAACAATGGCTCTTAGCCTTATGCTGCTGTTACTTTTCTTCCTGGGGATGGTTCCAATTGGGATAGGTTATTTCCAGCAATTCCTCCAATATTCCCTGACGGCTGACCTGGCCATGGATTTAACCGAGGGCAATCTTCACCGCCGGGCTATGGAAGCCGCCCAGGTTGCAGCTATAATGATAATTCCTATGCTTTCAGCTTCCGCCATTTTTGGACTGGCGGGTGAACTTACCCAGGTGGGATTCCTTTTTACCACCAAGGTATTAAAACCCAAACCGGAACGGTTAAACCCCATTAAGGGTTTGCAAAGAATTTTTTCCAAAAGAGCCGTTGTCGAGCTTTTAAAGGCCATTTTGAAAGCTACCATGTTTATCGGAGTAGCCTATTCTGTCCTCCAGGGTTTTATTCCCGTTCTCCTCAAGTTACCCCACATGGCCATGGGAGATGCTCTTGCGGAGGTGGGGATGGTAATTTTCCGGATAGGGATAATAATTGCGATTTTCCACCTGATTATCAGCATCATGGATTATGCTTACCAGCGCTGGGAACATGAAAAAAATATCCGGATGAGCAAAAAAGATGTCCGGGATGAACACAAGGATACTGAAGGAGATCCCCAGATCCAGAGCAAGATTAAAGAACGACAGCGCTTTATGGCTCAGCAAAGGATGATGCAGGAGATCCCCGAGGCTGATGTTATAATAACCAACCCCACTCACCTGGCTATTGCTCTTCGGTATGATGGGGAAGAAATGAATGCCCCAAGAGTTGTTGCCAAGGGAAGTGGAGAAGTTGCCTTAAAAATTATCGAGATAGCTCGGGCTAATAATGTTGAGGTAATGGAGGAAAAGGCCCTGGCCCAGGCCCTTTACCATTCCACGGAAATTGGTGAAGAAATTCCCCCGGATCTTTACCAGGCGGTAGCGGAAATTCTTGCCTTTGTTTTCCGCCTTCAGAAGTACTATTCATAGGTAGGAGGTTGCAAGATGGCTCTTTCAGCAAGGGAAATGCCAATCCACTGGATACAAAGATATAGCGATATTCTCTTTGCCTTTATCCTGGTTACAGTTGTGGTAATGTTTATTATTCCTTTACCAACAGTGGTTTTAGACATTTTCATTACCTGTAATATCGCTTTTGCCCTTACCGTCCTCCTGGTAAGTATTTATACCGGGGAACCCCTGGAATTTTCTGTTTTTCCAAGTTTGCTCCTTTTCGCTACTCTGTTCAGGTTGGCTCTAAATGTTTCTACAACCCGCCTGATCCTTGGGCAGGCTGATGCTGGAAGGATGATTTTTGCTTTTGGGGATTTTGTGGTGGGAGGAAATTATATCGTTGGTTTTATAATTTTCTTAATCCTTGTAGTGATTCAGTTTATTGTAATAACCAAGGGTGCAGAAAGGGTGGCTGAAGTAGCCGCACGTTTCACCCTTGATGCCATGCCGGGAAAACAAATGAGTATTGATGCCGATTTGAATTCAGGACTGAT
Source organism: Halobacteroidaceae bacterium (assembly GCA_003550445.1). GTDB lineage: Bacteria > Bacillota > Halanaerobiia > B1SED10-174 > B1SED10-174 > T1SED10-26. The sequence continues at coordinate 17,431 of PUKG01000212.1, read as the reverse complement.
AAATGAGGAAGAAGCCCGAAACGAAAGGAAAAAAATCCGCCAGGAAGCCGATTTCTACGGGGCCATGGATGGAGCCAGCAAGTTTGTAAAAGGGGATGCCATTGCCGGTATTGTTATTACCCTGATCAACATTGTTGCGGGACTTGTAATAGGAGTTATTCAACAGGGAATGGCACTGGAAGAAGCCCTTCAGACTTATGCTCTACTAACTGTGGGTGATGGACTTGTTTCCCAGATCCCCGCACTTCTGATTGCAACATCCACAGGGATGGTAGTAACCAGAGCAGCAGGAGAAGCCAATCTTGGCCAGGATCTTTCCCGGCAAATGTTGAGCCAGCCAAAGGCTCTACTTGTGGTCGCAAGTATCCTATTTTTACTGGGTTTGAGCAGAGGTCTGCCAACTTTTCCCCTGTTCATTCTGGGGGGAATAGTTGGAGGGATGTATTTCGTTTTCAATGCAGAGAAGGTAAAAAAGGAAGAAGCAGAGGAGGAACCGGAGGAAGAACTGGAACCTCAATCACGCCCAACTCTACAGAAAGAAGATTACAAGGAGTTAATCCGGGTTGACCCGGTGGAAATGGAGTTTGGTTATAACCTTTTACCCCTCGTTTTGCCGGAACAGGGGGGAGATTTTCTGGAAAGGATCACCCTGATTCGCCGCCAGGTTGCCACCGAACTGGGTATGATTATTCCTCCCGTCAGAGTTTTAGATAATATGCAGATAGATCCCAATACCTACAGTATAAAGCTGAAGGGAATGGAAGTAGCTCGTTTCCAGATTATGCCCAACCATTTTCTGGCAATGGATTCGGGAAATGTGGAACAGGAGATAAAAGGAATTGAAGTTTCTGAGCCTGCTTTTGGTTTGCCCGCAATCTGGATTTCTGAGGATAAACAGGAGGAAGCCGAAATTTCCGGCTATACAGTTGTTGATCCTCCGTCAATTATGTCTACTCACCTTACAGAAGTGTTAAAAGAGCATGCTGCTGAATTACTTGGCAGGCGCGAGGTTAAAGAAATTGTGGAAACATTAAAGGAAGATTATAGTGCCGTTGTTAATGAGTTGATTCCCGACCAGATGAGCCTCGGAGAAATCCAGAAAGTCCTGCAGTTCCTTCTGGAAGAAGAGGTTTCTATCCGAGACCAGGTCACTATACTGGAAACCCTTGCCGATTGGGCAGGCCAAACCAAGGATCCAGTTGTTTTAACGGAATATGTCCGGCAGGCTTTACAGAGGCACATTACCCGCCAGTACCAGGAAGAAGGGATAATGCAGGCTTTAACACTGGCACCTGACCTGGAAGCAGAGCTTGGAGAAAGCCTGCAGCAGGCCGAAAACGGATCTTTTCTAAACCTTGATCCAGGAAAAGCACGCCAGATTTTGGACTCAGTAATCGGTAAGTTTAATGAAGCAAGAAGCCAGGGGAAACAACCCGTTATTCTTACCAACCCAATTTTAAGGTTTCACCTGAAAAGGCTCCTTGATAGGGGGCAGAATAAAAACCAGATTCCTGTCCTTTCCTACAACGAAATAGACCCGGGAATCGAAGTTCGCTCTGTGGGGGTGATCAGAGTTGAAACAGGTTAAAAGGTTTAAAGGTGCAAATATGGCCGATGCTATCAGGCAGGTCAAAGAAGAGCTGGGATCCGATGCCATAATTTACCAGACCAGGCGTTACAGAAAAAAGGGCTTTTGGTGGATGGATAATAAAGGCGGGGTCGAAGTAATGGCGGGAGCACCTGAAAAAACCAACCAGTTTTCCAGCCTGATAAAAGAGGCTGCAAAAAACCAGAGTTCCCTTCCAGAGATTGAAGAAGTTGCGTTAAAAACCCCCCCTGGGATTTCCATAATTCCTCCAAACCTGGAGCAAAAACTGGAAAAGAGTGGGGTTAAAGAGGAAATAATAAAAGAATTAAGCGGGGAACTAACGGGGCTGGAGAAATATTCTCAAATTAAAGAATTAATTCTTGCTAAACTCCCCAGGGAAAAAGAGATTAAAGCTGGAGAAGGGTTTCCTCGGGTAGTGGCCTTGATTGGGCCGGCGGGCACAGGGAAGACCACTTCAATGGCTAAGCTGGCGGAAAGTTTTGTGAAGAAAAGAGGAAAAAGAGTTGTTATCCTCAGCCAGGATACAAGGAGGCTGGGGGCAATTGAGGAGGCAGAAATAATTTCCCGGCGGATTGGAGTCGAGATGGAAACAGTCCAATCCCCGGATGAATTAACAAGGGCTGTTGAGAGGTTTTTTGACGCTGACCTAATTTTATTGGACACAGCAGGATGCAACCCCCTGAAAAAGGATGAAATGCTCCAGATGAAAGGGATTCTCAGGCACGAATTTATTGATGAGCGGCTGCTGGTTTTGAGCATCAACACCAGAATTGAAGATCTGGAAAATTACCGGGACAGGTTCTCTGAAACAGGTATTTCCGGATATGTTTTTACAAAACTTGATGAAACCAATGCTCTTGGAAATATCATTAATCTTGCCTGGAAACGGGATGAAAGTATTGGATATGTATCCAGCAGCAAGGAAATTTCTGATGATCTCGGATTTTTAAGGACAGAAAAATTGGTTGATAAAATTTTTGGCTGACTTTCCTGAGGTTTTCAGCTTTTTTGTCGGGAGTTGAGGGTGTTGAAAAAAACGGGATTAAAGGAAGACCAGGAAATCTTTGTTGAAATAAAGGGTTCTGAAGCTGGTTTATATGCAACCAAGATCCTTGATATTGAGGGAAAAACTTTTAAAATGGCAGCTCCCCAAATTCAAGGAGTCACTATCCCCTTAAATAGGGGCCAGAACGTTTCCATCTCTTATACTACAGAGCGAGGGAAATTTATTTTCACCTCCCGGGTTCAGGAAAGAAATCCAGAACCCCTTCCCCACTATATTCTCCAGATGCCAGAAAAAATTTACCGTGTGCAAAGGCGGGAATATGTGCGGGTGGATGTGGAGGGGCGTATTGATTATCGGCCCCGCCCAAAAAACCAAGATGATTTGGAGAAGTTTATTAAAGGCCGGATTTTGGATTTAAGTGGTGGAGGAGTTGGGATTAAAGGAGCCCTGAAAATAGAAGAGGGAGAGGAACTCGAAATGAAAATTCCCCTTTTGGAAATTGATTATCCCCTTTGGGGAGTGGTTCGCCGCTTAAAAGAGGACAAAAAAGGGGAAGAACACCAGCTGGGTGTTGCCTTTGTGGACATAAAGTCTTCATTGCGGGATAAGATTATTAAATGGCTTTTTGAGTACCAGCGAAACCTGCGGGAAGCAGGTGATGATTAATGGACCAGGAGAATAAAAAGCAGATTGCCTGCCTCGGACTTTTGCTCCTGGGTCCTTCAACAGGTTTAATTTCTCTTATGATTGGTATGTACCAGGGATTGAATCCTGTTACGGCAATGCAAAAAACCCTTAAATTACTGGCATTTTTTACCCTTCTGGGAATTTTTATTCCAGCTTTTATCCCCGGGAGAAAGTAAAAAAGGAAAGCACTTTGACTTGTTCGAGGATTAATATGGCTAAGTAAAATGAAAATCATAAGGAATTTAAAACCTGAGACTGGCAGAGAATTAGTTGATTTAGTAGGGGGGGGTGAGCCAGTGGGGAAAACTGAAATGCCTCAGGTGGCCCAGAAAAGCGAAGAAGAATTACAAGAAGTTTGGCAGCTATACCGAAAAGAAAAGGATCAAAAAGCACGGCGAGAACTTATTTTAAACTATTCCTATCTGGTAAAATATGTAGCCGGAAGAGTAATGATCCACTTACCTTCATATGTTGAACTGGATGACCTTATTTCCTACGGAACAATTGGCCTTATTGATGCAGTTCAGGGTTTCAATCCCGACCAGGGTGTCAAATTCAGTACTTATGCTGTGGCCCGGATAAAAGGGGCAATCTATGATGCCCTCAGGGCTATGGATTGGGTTCCCAGATCGGTTCGGGACAAGGCAAAAATGGTTAGCCAGGCAATGGCAAAACTGGAACAGGAGAATAAAAGGGTTCCAACTGATGACGAATTAGCAGCTTACCTGGGAATTTCCCTGGAAAAACTTGAAAAAATATTAAACCAGGTAACAATTCCCCAGGTGATGTCCCTGGATGGCCTTGGGGGAGACGATAATGATGAAGAAAGGACTACCCTCGAAATTCCGGGGCCCAAAGAGGATGATCCCCTGAATATTATCCAGGATAAAGATATGAAGGAAGTCCTTGGCAGGGCAATCGACAGGTTACCGGAAAAAGAGAAATATGTTGTGGCCCTGTATTATAACGAAGGATTAACACTGAGGGAGATTGGAGAAGTTCTGGATTTATCTGCTGCAAGGATTTCTCAACTGCATAGTAAGGCGATTCTTCGTCTGCGAGGTATGCTGGGGCGAGAAAAAAGTAGTTTCCTTTGATTTTGAGAGGTGGTAAAAGTGACTGAAAAATGGGTAACCATAAAAAGTAGTGGAGAACAAAAAGCCCGGGAAGAAGCAAAGGATAAATTCCAAAAAACTCTGGGAACAAAAATTGATTCCCAGGACCTGGTGGTTCGACCGGGAAAAACCCCTATGATTGAGCGGATGAAAGGGCTCAAGGTTTTTCATGTTGGAATTAAAGAGGTTCTGCCTTCCGATGCCGAGGTTAATTTGAACGGTTCTTTTAAGGTTTCTTTTTTAGAGGAAGGAGTCTTTTTAAATATCTTTCCTCCCAGGGGTGAAGGGAAACCGGTTAGTTTGAATGATATAAAAAGAGAAGCGGAAAAACTTAAAATTCAGGATATTGATTGGAACCTGGTGGAAGAGAACCTTCAGGGCTTAATCCAGGAAAATAAAAAAGGAAAGGTTTTTCTGGCAGGAAGAAAGCCCGAACTTGATAAGGATGCAGAGGTTGAAGTAAAAATTTCCAAAGATGGTCTTGAAGCCCATGTAGACTATTTTCCTCCCCTGGGTGGGAAGCATATTACCAGGGAGGGACTGGAAAATAAGTTAAAAGAGGCTGGCATTGTTTTTGGTTTGAAAGAAGATAAACTTGAGAGTATTCCGGGAAGTAGGATCCCTTTAAATGGTGTTTTAATTGCCCGGGGAACAGAACCAATTCCCGGCGAAGATGGTTCCCTGGATTACCACTTTAAAAGTGAGGATGAAGGAAGAAAGGGAAGTTTGCGCGAGGATGGTAGTATTGACCATTTTAATCTGGACCTTATTAAAAATGTAAGAAAAGGAGAACCCCTCGTTTCGGTTAAACCTCCGGTTCCAGGAAAACCAGGGATAAAAGTAACAGGAGAGGAAATCCCCCCCAAAGATGTCCGGGAAGCAAAACTACCCCTGGGGAAAAATGTGGAGCCCGATGAGGAAGGGAAAACTCTTCTGGCAGGAATCGATGGCCAGGTTATTAAGGAAAAAGGACGGGTTAGTGTTTTTCCGGTTCATCAGGTAAGGGGAAATGTTGATTTATCAACAGGACATATAAATTTCCTTGGTACTGTTATAGTTGATGGAAATGTAACAGAAGGCTTTAAAGTTGAAGCTACTGGTGATGTAGAGGTTAACGGGAATGTATCTGCCGGGACAATAATAAGCGGTGGGAACGTTAAAATTCGGAAAGGGTTTTTGGGCAAGAAAAAGGGAAAAATCCAATGTGAGGAAAACCTGGAAGTTAAGTTTATTGAAAATGGTGAGGTTCGGGCAGGTGGGGATGTTCTTGTTGGTGATGCCATACTCCACAGTAATATTTCTGCTTCGGGAAAAATAGTTGTAAAGGGAAAAGGTTTAATTGCTGGGGGGAAAATTCAAGCAGGACAGGAGGTTGAAGTGAATACCCTGGGATCTTCCTTGGCCACAAAAACGGAAGTATCTGTGGGGGTACCTCCGGAAATCCGGGAAGAATTGGATAAAAAATTAAAAAATTTAGGAGATTTATCCGATAATCTTAGTAAGGTAGAAAAGGCAATCCGCCTTTTGGAAAAACAAAAAGAAAAAGGATTACTCGGGGAAGAAAGGTTAGAACAATTGAAAAAACTTGCGGAAACCTGGGGAGATTTAAAAAGGCAGGAAGAAAACCTGGAAAAAGAGACCCAGGAAATCCAGGAAAAAATCTACTCATCAGAAGACGGACAAATCAAAGTCCACAAAACCCTCTATCCAGGAGTATCAATCCAAATTGCAGGGGCAAATCACAGGGTAAAGGATAAACGGAGCAGGACAAGGTTGGTTTGCAGTAAAAAGGAGATAGCTTATACAACCCTTTAAGGGTGGTGATGTGTTATGAGTAACCCGGTTGATAACTGGAATATAGTTCAGGCTTCCCTTGAGGCTAACAGAATTAAAGGGGTTCAGCACGCGGAATTTCAAAACATCCAGGGGTTTCTCTGGATTCGCATGAACAGGGAACAGGATAGAAAAAGGTCTCGGGTGGGGGAAACGGAAAAAACGGAGGGAAAAGGGTTGTCCGAAAGTTCCCCCGGAAAACCTGAAAAAAACCGACACAGAGCACAAAATGATCCTGAAGACCCCAGGGGCGGCATATTAGACACCGAGGTATGATTGGATAACAAAAAAAGGTTTCTGTTTTGTTTCGCGGGTGAAAATGTATTCAACTGTAATCCAGGTATTAATTTTTAAAATTGTTTATAGAAAAGAATTAAAACCTTAAGAGAGGAGGTGGGTTTATGATAAGAGGACTTTTTGCATCGGCAAGCGGTTTACTTGCTGCTCAGGATATGCAGGATGTAACTGCCAATAACCTTGCTAATATGGAAACATCCGGTTTTAAGAAAGACCGGGTTTTAACCGAATCTTTTGCCAACATGTACATGAATCGTCTTGAACAGGGGGAAAGCCACCCGGTGGGACCCCTGGGCCCCGGAGTTAGCGCCCGTTATACTTATACGGATTTCCGGGAAGGATTCTTTCAGTACACGGAAAATCCTCTGGATTTTGCCATTGAAGGAGATGGGTTTTTTGTCCTGGAGACTCCCGAAGGAGTAAGATATTCTCGCGATGGAGCATTTTCCCTTGATGAAGCGGGTTTTTTGGTAAACCAGTCGGGTTTTCGGGTATTGGACGAGAATGGAGAACATATTTTTGTTGAGGGAGATGTTAATGCCAATCAACTTCTTGTAGTCAGTTTTGAGAATCCCCAGGAAATGTCAAAAGAAGGAAATGGTTTATTCTCTGCCCCGGAAGAGGCTGGAGCCCCTCAAGAAGGCGTGGGTTTTGTCCACAAGGGATATATAGAAAAATCCAATGTTAACGCAGTTTGGGAGATGACCAGGATGATCAGCGCTGTAAGGCTTTTCGAGGCGGGGCAGAGTGCGATTCAGGCACAGGACGAAACTCTTGAAAAGGCCGTAAATCAAGTAGGAAGTACAAGGTAAATTAAAACCTTGGGCCGGACCCATTAAGGGAGGCCCAGCCTGTGGACTGATAGAAGCAGGCTCTAACAAAAAAGGAGGCTTTCCCGATGTTAAGAGGATTATGGACAGCGGCTTCTGGTATGGAAGCCCAACAGCTTCACATTGACAATATTTCCAACAACCTTGCTAATGTAAATACCACTGGTTTTAAAAAAAGCAGGGTGAATTTTCAGGACTTAATGTATCAAACCCTCCGTCAGGCAGGGACACCAACTGCCCTGGGTTCGGAAGTTCCCACGGGAATAGAAATCGGGCATGGAGTTCGCCCTGCTGCAACTCAAAAACTCTTTACCCAGGGTAGTATGCAGAGTACTGATAACCCCCTTGATCTCGTTATTGAAGGGGATGGATTTTTCCAGGTTTTACGGCCTGATGGTTCAGTGGCCTACACCCGAGATGGCTCTTTTAAGATTGATGCAGATGGTCGGGTTGTAACCTCGGATGGTTTGCCCCTTATTCCCGAGATTTATGTTCCGCAGGATACCACCAGCATAGCAATATCAGGTGACGGAATTGTTGCGGTCCAGGAAGCAGGGGGAACAGAAATGCGAGAAATTGGCCAGATTGAGCTTGCCCGGTTTACCAATCCAAGCGGTTTGCATAGTACCGGGCGGAACCTTTACGAACCCTCAGTTGCCTCAGGAGATCCAATTATCAGTTATCCAGGGCTGGATGGACTTGGAACAATTGGGCAGGGGTACCTGGAGATGTCAAATGTTAAAGTGGTTGAGGAAATGGTTGACATGATCAGTGCCCAGAGGGCCTATGAAGTAAATTCCAAGAGTATCCAGGCTGCTGATGAGATTCTTCGACTGGCAGCTCAATTAAGGAGATAATTAAAATGAGAAGGGCTGCTGTAATACTCATACTGGTTATTCTTTTTTCTCAGCCTGTTTTATCGGGGTATTCCCTGGAAGAAAGTATTACAGTTGCAGAATCCCGTATTTCTTTTGCATGCTTAATTGATTTTGAAGATGAAGAAGAACTCCAGGGAAAACTCGCTGCAATCGACCTGGGGCCATCCCCGGGGCTTGGACAGGAAAAACAATTTTCCCGCCAATATCTGGAATATCTTTTGCGAAGGGAAAATATCGACTTCAATAGTTGGGAAATTCCAGACAGAATAAACGTAAAAACTGACCTTCAAATAATTGGTGAGCGGGAGTTAAAAGAAAAAATAAAGGAAAAATTAAAGGGAAAAATTCCCGGGGTAATTGTGGATTTTACTAGAGGAGTTTCTGAAACTGCTTATCCCAGAGGTGATTTGCAGTTAAGCCTTGAATTGGGGAGTAGCTTTAGGGTCCCCGGGAATAACACTATTTCCCTAGCGTTATTTTCAAAAGGAGAACTTTGGAAAACAATCAGAATCCCGGTTTTTCTAGACAGGAAAATTCCTGTTTATCTGGTGTCAACTGACCTGGGAATTAATCAAAAATTGACAGAAGATAATTTGGAAATAAAGGTAATGCCGGAAAGCAAACTCCCCCGAGGCTTTATTCCTGCAGGAGATGAAATGGATGGGTATCGGACCAGGAGAAACCTGAGCCAGGGAAGTATCCTATGTTCCCACCACATTGAAGAAACTCCCCTTGTAGAAAGGGGAGCTGAGATAAAAATTGAGATTATTTCAACAGGTTTTTCCATCTCTATTCCCGGGGAGGCTATGGAAAGCGGGAAAAAAGGAGATGAAATTCGAGTCCGAAACCTTTTCAGCGGAGAGGTTATGCAGGGAAAAATAATCGGGGATAAAAAAATTGAAATCGAGATTTAAATCCCAAAGGGGTTGATAAAATGTCCAGAGTTACAGTTTTCTGTGTTTTAATAGTATTATTTCTTAGTGTTCCCTTACAGGGTTCTTCTCTATGGCAATCAGGAAGCCAGAGCCTCTTTTCTGATCCAATTGCCAGGGGAGAGGGAGACCTTTTAACAGTTGTAATCAGGGAAAACACCCAGGCTTCACATGAAGCTGATACCAATACCGGTCAGGGTTTGGGAATTGAAGTTAACCCGGGGGTTTTTCTATCTGACCTTTTTGCCGGGTTAAGCCCAAGTTACAGTGACTATTCAGAGTCCGGGGGAAGAACTCAAAGGTCTGGTTCCATTGTTGGGGAAATTACTGTAGAAGTAATTGAAGTCCTTGACACGGGGAATTTTCGGATAGAAGGAACTAAAGGAATTACCGTGGATGGAGAACATCAAGAAATTACATTGTCGGGAATGATTAGACCGGAGGATATTGAAAAAGATAATTCAATTGAATCTTCAAGACTTGCGGATGTGGACATTAGTTACACAGGTAAAGGTGTTATTGCAGATAAACAGCGGCGCAGTATTCTGGAATGGCTGCTAAATTGGATATTCTAAAACGGGGGGAAGGAAAAATGAAAACAGGAATTTTGGTAATGACAGTCTTCCTCCTGTTTGCCGGATTTTCAGTTTCAGCACAGGAGGAAGAGGCAACGGTAAGAATTGGTGATATTGCTAATCTTTCAGGAGAAAGGGATAATCACCTGATTGGATATGGCCTTGTTGTTGGTCTGGATGGAACGGGAGACAGTACCCGTTCCCAGGGAACAATGCAATCCATAGCAAATATGCTGAAGGCTTTTGGGGTTGATGTTCCTACTGAACGGGTAACTGCAAGGAATGCTGCAGCGGTTATGGTCACAGCTACTCTTCCCCCCTTTACCTATCCAGGGGATAAGATAGACGTAACGGTTTCCTCCCTTGGGGATGCCCGTTCATTGGAAAGTGGGGTGCTATTAATGACCCCATTAAGGGCCGGAAATGAAAAGGTTTATGCAGTAGCCCAGGGTCCGATATCTACCGGTTCTGGAGCGGGGGATTCCTTTTCCAGGCGAACTGACCCAGAAAACGTTGGGAATATCCCCAATGGGGCCCTGGTGGAAGAAGAGGTGGATTTTAACTGGAGAGAGGAAGAAAGCCTGACTCTCCAGATTAGGGGAGGATCTTTTGCCAATGCTTCTCGAATTGCCGCAACCATCAATGAACACATACCCTCAGAAAATGATGATAATATTGCTTCGGCCATAGATCCGGGAAGGGTAGAGGTCCTTATTCCCCAATATGCAACGGATGATGTTGTTGATTTTGTGGCCACAATCAAATCCCTGGAAGTTGATATTGAAATGCCAACCAGAGTAGTAATTAACGAAAGAACCGGAACCGTTGTTATAGGGCACAACGTTCGAATTTCAACGGTTGCAGTTGCCCACAGGGGATTAACCGTCCAGGTTGGGCGGGATCCCGAACTTGAGGTTGATACAGAGGAAGAAAACGAAAATATTTCTTCTCTTTTTGGAGATCAACCGGATTCTTTTGAAGAAACCTTTGATGAAGAATCGGTGATGGTAATGGAAAGCGGCCCGACCATTCTTGACCTTGTAGAAGCCCTGAATGCCATTGGTGCAGAAGCAGACGATATAATTACAATTTTGCAGGCCATGAAAAGGGCGGGAGCGCTCCACGCCGTCCTGGAGATTATGTAGGGGGTGAGGATGTTTGGAAATATTTCTTAATAATCAGTATCCAGAGCTGAAAATTGATAAGAATAATCCTAGTCAGCCTTTGGAAAAAAATCCAGGGCGAGAAGATAAAGACCCCCTTCTTGAAGCCTGCCAGGAATTTGAAAGCATCTTTTTATATTACATGTTTAAAGCAATGCGGGGAACGGTTCCGGAGGGGGGATTAATCCCCCGGGGAATGGGTGAAGAGGTTTTTGAAGGAATGCTGGACGAAGAGGTTGCCCGAAAGGCCTCAAAAAACGATGATTACGGACTGGCCAGACTTCTTTATGACCAACTAAATAGAATAAACCTTGAACCCGGAGATTGATCTCCGGGTTTTGGTTTCTCCCGAAAAGCCTTTTCTAGAGGTTTGGGGTAAAGAAAAAGGATAACGGGAAAGGTTAAAGAATAATCCCATTGGAGGTGTTTTCTATGTTAGATTTAATTGAGGGGTTCCCGGAGCAGTGGGAAAAGGGTTGGGAACTGGGAGAAAAGAAATCGTTTTTTCTGCCGGAAAAACTATCCAATATTGTTGTTCTGGGAATGGGAGGCTCCGCAATTGGAGGGGATATTTTGCAGGCCCTTTCCCTGGAGAAATCAAAAAAGCCCGTTTTTGTAAACAGGGATTACACCATTCCAACCTGGATAGGTAAAAACTCCCTGGTTATAGCGGTATCATACTCGGGAAATACCGAGGAAACCCTTTCGGCCCTGGAAATGGCAAAAAACCTTGGTGCTACCGTTTGGGGTATTTCTTCAGGAGGCGCCCTTTCGGAAAGGGTGGGGGAAAATTACCTGAAAATTCCATCGGGGATCCCCCCCCGAGCCGCCCTTGGTTATACCCTTGCTCCAGTTCTGGCACTCTTAGAAAAAATAAATCTGATTGACTTTTCCCCCGAGGAAAAGGAAGAAACCCTCAGGGTTCTGGAGGAAATAAAGACGGAAAATATCTCCGGCGGACCGGCGAAGCTTTTAGCTGAACAAATAAAGGGATTTATTCCGTTGGTTTATGGGCCCGGGGCCCTGGGAGGAGTTGCAGCCCGCCGATGGAAGTGCCAGATTAATGAAAATAGCAAGGCTCCTTCTTTTTGGGGGGAATACCCGGAGCTTAATCATAACGAAATGGTAGGGTGGGAAGAGCCGAAGGAGCTTTTGCAAAAAATCAGGATTGTTCACCTCCTTGACTATGCTGCACACCCCCGAAACCAGAAAAGGATGGAGATAACAGGAGAATTATTACAAAAAAAAGGGATTAAAGTTTCTCTGGTTCCCTCCCGGGGAAAATATCCTTTAACAAGGGTATTATCATTGATCTTTTTTGGAGATTTTGTGAGCTATTACCTGGCGACCAGTTATGGGGTAGACCCGGTACCTGTTGAGTTAATTGAAAGTCTAAAGGAGGAGTTAAAAAAGGTGGATTGACAGAAGGGTAAAAAAGGGGATATAATTTGGTTTAACGGCTGAAGCCGCTTAACCTCCTATGAAAGGGGATAATCCTTTGGAGGTGATCTTTTGACAACTCAAAATCTCACCCGGGGCGGACTCCTTTTAGCCCTGGCAATAATTCTCCCCCAGATTTTTCATCTTACGGGTGGTCCTCAATTGGGAGGTATCCTTTTGCCCATGCATTTCCCGGTATATATTGCTGGTTTTTTATTGGGGCCGGCAATTGGAGGCATTGTTGGTTTTCTGGCACCTTTAATCAGCCATATGCTTACGGGAATGCCCCCTGTAAGCCCGCCTGTTCTTTTTTTAATGCTGGTTGAACTCCCCCTATTTGGTATCCTTTCTGGTTACCTATTCCGGTTCCGGAAATGGTCAATAGTGTGGGCTCTTTTGGTCTCTATGGTCGGGGGTAGGGTTGGGATGGCTTTAATTGCTCCCCTTGTTTTTCATTTGCAGGATTTTCCCGTGGCCCCATTGGTTTATGTTCAGGGTGCTCTTATAACCGGGTTGCCCGGAATAATCCTGCAGCTGATCATCCTGCCTTTGCTTTTCAAAACTGGATTTATGGAGAGGTTTTTACGTGGATAAATTACAGGCTGAAGCCCGGTTAATGCTCGAAAATCAAAAAGCGAGCCTGGTTTTAATTAAAGATGGAGAAAAGCCTCATGTTGATTTTCGCCCCGGCTTATTACCCCTCTGGCAGGCCTTTCGAGAAGAAAAATGGGATGGAGGGATCCTGGCGGATAAGGTAATTGGAAGGGGAGCAGCCTTCCTTGCAGTTGGAATGGGCCTTTGTTCTGTTTATTCTCATATTATGAGCGAGGGAGCAGAAGAAATTTTCCTTGCTCATAACCTGGAATACCAATGTGAGAAAAAGGTAGCCCGGATAAAGGATCGTAGTGGAAAAGGGCTATGTCCCATGGAGGCTCTTCTGGACGGGGTTACAGAGTTTGAGGATGCAATTAATAGGTTGAACAGTTTTTTCATGGAGAAAACAAGCGGTTGAAACCGCTTTTTTCCCATTTAATTCCCGGAAAACAGAAGGGATGGGTATTTTTTTGGCGAACTGTTACTAAGAGGTTAGAGGAAGGGAGGTCCTCTCTTTGAAAAAGGTAGTTTTTATTCTGGTACTTATTCTTTTGTTTGGAAGTGTCAGTACGCAGGCTTTTACAACGGCAAATATCAGGCCTGGGTACAATACCCTCCTTTATAATGTTATGGTGGGGTCAGTAACCGGAGATCTTGGGATTAAAGCTCTCAGGATTGGCATTGATGCAGGCTTAACTCATACAGTTGGCCTGGAAGGAACAATTTCGTACCGGGGCGATCTGGTTAATCTGGTTGATCTGGGAGCAAAGTTCCGGGTAACCGAAAGGGGCCCAATGGATGTTGCTTTTAAACTGGGCTTTCATGGTGCACCTGTTAGTGATTGGAGGGTTAGCCTAGGTTTTCAAATCGACCAGGAGTTAACCTCTTTTCTAACCGGGCATGCCGGGGCGAGTATTTCTTTTGGTGATGAAGGACTGTCCTGGAAATTTATCAGGTATTTCCTTGGTGTTGACTATTCCATTACCACGAGTGCGGGACTTCAGCTTGGGGTTTTTAAAAATATCAGGGATTCCAATCTGGGTAGCATTATGCTCGGCTTGCGAACCAGGTTTTAAAAGGGGGAGCTCAGGCTCCCCTGTTTTTTAAAAGGAGGAAAAAATGGGGCGGGGGAAAAAAGGGGTTAAACAGAAAAAAGATGGGCAAATAAGGGACCGGGGAATTATTGAATATGGTTTTTTTCTAATTTTCAATTTACTTTTAGTTTACCTGCTCTCTCAGATTATAAGGGGAGTTTTTGATTGGCCAATTTTTTAGGTGGTGCGGAGGTGTGGAAGTAATGAGGAGGAAGTTGGTTTTTGCTTTTTTGCTTATTCTTCTCCTGTCCGGGATCGTAGAAGGCAGGGAGCAAAGGGAAATGGAAAAAACGCTGCTCCCCTTTTCTGATGAAATGTACCTGCCCCTGCGACCTGTTGCAGAATTTTTTGATCTTCCTCTGCACTGGGATGCTGTTGAACAAAAAGCTTATATTGGAAACCAGGCAATAGAGGGAGTTCTGTTTGCGGGAACCCTCTATGTTGAGGTTGCTGACCTTGCTTTTACCCTGAATGGGGAATTGAATTGGTTCCAGGAAACAGGAGAAGGGTTTTTACATTACCAGGACCGTTCTATCCTCCTGCAACTTCCCAGTCCCCCAGAAGGGAAAAATCACCCCTCGGTTTACCTTACCTTTGATGATGGACCAAATGAAGGAACTCCATTTATTCTTGAGGTTTTAGATGCTTTTAATATAAAAGCAACGTTTTTTCTTATAGGCGAGAATATTTTGAAAAATCCGGGGGTAGCTCGGGATATAATTGATAGGGGGCATCAGGTTGGGAACCATTCTTTTACCCATCCTTTTATGCCCAATCTGTCTCCGGTTGCCATGAGGCATGAACTTGAATTGACCCAAGGAGCTTTCAAGAAATTATTGGGAGTTGAACCTGTTCTTTTTCGACCTCCTTATGGAGGGTGGAGTCCTGAGTTAAGGGATATTTACCAGGATATGGGACTGAAACTCGCCTGGTGGAATATTGACACAAAAGATTTTAATAATCCCGGAGCCAAAGCCATGGTTAACCAAATCCTTTCTGAAATTGAGCCCGCCTCAGTAATACTCTTTCATTGCCAGCTTTCAACAGCCGTTGCCCTTCCAGCAATTATCAACGCAATCTGGGAAAAGGGTTATGATTTCGACGTTCTTCTGGAAAATTGAGTTTTGACCTTGTTAAAACTTTGTGATATACTTAACTTATGAAAAAAAGAGGTGGGGGAATGTCTATGAGGGGAAGCTTTGCAGGGCTACCAGAAGATCAAGTTATTTTGATGGCTCAGCAAGGGAATGGCGAGGCCATGGAGTACCTGCTTAAAAAGCACATTGACATTGTTTACTCCAAAGCCAAAGTTTTTTACATCAAAGGTCTGGACAAGGACGATGTGGTTCAGGAAGGTCTGGTTGGTCTCTACAAAGCTATTCGAGACTTTCAGTTTGACCGGGAGGCTTCTTTTAGGGGGTTTGCCCATATATGTGTTTATCGCCACCTGATATCGGCGGTAAAAACGGCAAACCGGCAAAAACATATTCCGCTCAATACTTTCACCTCAATTGACAAACAACTAAAATACGGTAGGGAAGAAAATAGCGGCCGAACTCTCCAGGAAGTAATTGCTGACGAAAGAATTGATCCTGAAAATGAAATAATTAACCAGGAACTAATTAAAGAGGTTTCAACTACCCTGAGAGAAATGCTTACACCCCTTGAATGGAAGGTATTTATTTGTTACCTTGATAACAAAACATACCAGGAAATATCCCGGGAACTGAACAGCAGTATTAAGACCGTTGATAATGCTCTTCAGCGTTCCAGGAGAAAAATCAACCAGATCCGGTACAAGTTAAGTGGTGATGATGTAAGGCAGCTTATGCAGTGGTGATTAGATGATTGATTTGATTTTTCCGGAAATAAAAAAATGTTTATTTTGTAAACGGCCTGATAATTATTATGAAATTATTCCTTTTTGCCCCTCCTGCCTGGAGGGGTTTTCCTTTTCGGGTGAAGGTCCGGGTATCCTTTATTACGAGGGGATTGTACCCCAAATTATTAAAGAGGCCGAGAAAGGAAGGGAAGAGCTGATTAATCCCCTGGCAAAGCTCCTTTTTCTTGACTGCAAATTAAGGGGTCTCCGGGGGAAGGGTGTTGCTTGTGGCGAAAATAATTATCTTGATAAAAAGCTCGCCCGAGAAACCTCTTTTTTCCTTAATTTGCCTTTAATATCCAGCCACCCAAACGCCCTTGTGGTGGGGGTTTATTGGACTGGAAAGCTCAAAGATGAATACCCGCCCGAACGGGTACTTGCTTTGATTAAGTAAAAAACATTTGACAGGTTCGTGTAAGTATGTTATAGTTAGCCTTGATAAGCCTCCCGCTTATCGGAAACAATATTTAGGGGGAATGTATTAATATGCTTTACAGAGGACAAGTTAAATGGTTTAATGCGGAGAAGGGTTTCGGATTTATCGAGCGGGAGGACGGGGACGACGTCTTTGTCCATTTCTCCGCTATTCAGGAAGAAGGGTTCAAGACTCTTGACGATGGCCAGGAAGTTGAGTTTGAGATCGTAGAGGGAGACCGCGGTCCACAAGCGGCTAACGTAACTAAAGTATAAGTGGCCAATAAACCTCGCTTGAGAGAGCGGGGTTTTTAATTTCCAGAAGGAATTTTTTTCCGGCAGGAATTAAGAAGGAAAATGTTGAAGTAATTAAAAAGATGTAATGAAGGGAGATGGTGGGATGAAAATTTCTACCCGAGGCAAGAACATAGAGCTGACAAATGCTTTGAAGGATTACGTTGAGGAGAAGGTTGGCAGAATAGGAAAGTATTTTGAGAATGCTTCCATTGATGCCCAGGTCTCCTTAGGGGTGGAAAAGGAACGCCATCAAGTAGAAGTAACCGCTTTTGTGGACGGACTGATTTTGCGTGGAGAAGAAGAAACCGGAGACATGTACGCTTCAATCGATGGAGTTGTAGAGAAAATTGAGCGGCAGATCCGAAAATACAAAACCCGAATAAACAGGAATCTCCGTGACAAAGAAGAATTTTCCCTTTCCTTTGAGGGTGGTGAAACAGAAGAAGACGATATTGAGAACAAAATTGTTAAAGTCAAGCGCTTTGCAGTAAAGCCCATGAGTGTCGAGGAAGCTGTAATGCAGATGAACCTTCTTGGCCATGACTTTTTTGTTTTTTCCAATGCAGAGACAGATGATTTTAACGTTGTTTATCGAAGGAAAGATGGAAACTATGGTTTGATTGACCCCTACGCCTGATTTTTGACTAAGTGGGCGGAGATGTGATATAATTATAAAAGTTTCTCGACTTTTTGGCGAAGTATAGTAAAGGTTTCCTTTACAAATATTTCGCTATTTTTTTCGGAGGTGAGATTATGGTGGAATTTAATGATAAGAGACAAAAGGC
>PUKG01000259.1 GCA_003550445.1 Halobacteroidaceae bacterium | reverse complement strand
GAAAAACAAGCACCGATGTTGAAGGAAAAGGAAATAACAAAAATCTTTACCAATATGAAAGAAATTCTTGAGGAAGCTATCGAGGGTAGGGGGACGACATTTAGGGATTACCGGGATGGAGAAAACAGGTCGGGAGATTTCCAGAATTTGCTTGAGGTTTATGGGCGTGAGGGAGAAAAATGCTCCCATTGTGAAGATTTAATTGAGAGAAAAAAAGTTGCAGGGAGGAGTTCTTTTTTTTGCCCCTGCTGTCAGAAGGATGATATAAATGACACTGGTAAGACTGGAAAAGGTAAGTAAATATTACTCTGGAGAATTATTAATTGAAGACGTAAACCTCCAGGTTCAGGTGGGGTCCAGGCTGGGATTAATCGGGCGAAACGGAACAGGTAAAACAACCCTCCTGGAAATTATTAAAGGAGAAAAGGAAGCTGACCGAGGTTTTATTGAGCGGAATCGTAATATGAATCAGGGTTATCTCCCCCAGACTTTAGACTGGGCCCAGGAGGGAAAGGTGGCTGATTACCTCTGGGAATCTTTTTCCGAGATGATCAAACTAAGGGAAAGGCTTGATGAAACAACCGAGGAAATGAGCAGAAAATCCTCCCCGGAAATTCTGGAAAAATATTCCCGCCTCCAAGGGGAATTTGAAGAAGGAGGGGGTTATGAGTGCGAAAGTAGAATCCGGGGAATAATTAATGGGTTGGGCTTTAAAGAAGAAGCTTTGGAAAGGGATTTAAACAGCTTTAGTGGCGGCGAAAAGACAAGGTTGGCCCTTGCCCGACTCCTTCTGGAAAAACCTGATTTATTACTTTTGGATGAACCCACAAATCACCTTGACCGGAATAACAGGGAATGGCTGGCCTCCTATCTGAAAGAATACCCCGGGGCTATTATCATGGTTTCTCACGACAGGTATTTTCTTGATCAGGTAGTAAATGGGATCCTGGAGATAGATGATTTCCGTTTATATTCTTATCCGGGAAACTATTCCGATTATACCAGGCAAAGAGAATTAAATGTAAAAACCTGGGCCCGGGAATATGAAAAACAACAGGAAGAAATTGCTGCCCTGGAGGATTTTATCCGCAGGTACAAGGCAGGACAGAGGTCAAAGGAAGCTCGTTCCCGGGAAAAAAGATTGCAGAGAATGGAAAGAATTCCTCCACCCCCCCCACCAAAGAAAAAGCTAAACCTCAGGTTTCCTTTAAACCGGATGAGCGGGCAAGAAGTTCTAAAAACAGAGGGGTTTGGCTGCACTAAGGATAATCGAAGGCTTTTTAACAAGGTGGAAGTAGAGTTGAATAGAGGGGAAAGAATTGCTTTCCTGGGCCCAAATGGTGCAGGGAAAACCACCTTTCTTAAATGTCTTATGGGTAAAGACAGATTTGAAGGGCAGGTAAAATGGGGCCATGGAGTTGAGGTGGGCTATTTTGACCAGGAAGGTGGCTTTTTACCAAGGGAGAAAACCCTTTTTGAGGTTGTTGCAGATTTTGGGTTGACTAAGAAACAGGAGATAATGGATCACCTTGGAGCCTTTCGCTTTGGGGGGGAAGAAGCAGAAAAAAAAGTTAGGATGTTGAGTGGAGGCGAACTTTCCCGTTTTAACCTGGCCCTTTTGGTTCTTCAGGGGGCAAATGTTTTGCTGCTGGACGAACCAACCAACCATCTTGATTTGGATTTACAGGAATGGCTGGAAAAAGCCATGCTTTCATTTGGGGGGACGCTAATTTTTACTTCTCATGATCGGTATTTTATTGAACGGGTCGCAACAAAAATCTGGCACCTAAAAGATGGCCGTTTTTTTGCCTTCCGGGGTTCTTACCAGGAATTTTTGGAGTGGGAAAAAGAACAGGAATCTAAGAAAAATAAAGAAAAAAGGGTAAAAACTGTCCGAAAACCAAGGAAGGCTCTGCCTGAAAAAAAGCAAAAAAATGAAGAATTCCGAAAGGAACTGGAAGAAAAAATTTCGGAAATAGAAAAAGAACTAGAAGACTATAATAGAGAATTTGCTGATCCTGATTTTTTCAGGCGAGAGGATGCAGGGGAAATTACCTCGGCTTACAAAAGGAAAAAGGAAACCCTGGAAAATTTGCTAAAAAGTTGGGAAAAGACCTTTGATAACTAGTATTAGGTTTAGTTTTTTAAAAAGGAATAATTTTAAAAGTGGCAAAAGGGGGTGGGAAAAGTGAAAAAAATAGGTATAACCGGAGGTTTAGGAACGGGAAAATCAAAAGTAATAGAAATTCTTGAAAAACTTGGTAGCCCGGTATTAAGTTCTGATGAAATTGTCCACGAAGAAATGAAAAAAGGGAGAAAGATCTATCAAATGGTTGTAAAAAATTTTGGGGAAGGGATTCTTACTGAAAATGGGGAAATAAATCGTTCTAAACTTGCGGAAATAATTTTTAATGATAAAGAAAAAAAAGAAAAGCTTGAAGGTTTAATCCATCCCCGGGTTCGGGAGGAGATTAACAATTTTTTTTCCCGCCAATTGGGGGAGAAAAAGCCTCCTAAATCAGCCTTTGTTGAAGTTCCTTTATTGTTCGAGGTTGGCTGGGAAGATTTATTTGACCAGGTTTGGGTTATTTGGGCCCCGAAGGATATTGTTATTAAGCGTTTGGTAAAAAATGGCCGGTTTTCCCCGGAAGATATTGAAGCCCGCTTAAAATCACAGATGCCCCTGGGAGAAAAAGTGAAAAAAGCAGACAAGGTTATCGAAAATAAGGGGAGCCTTTGGGACCTGGAGAAAAAAGTTCGGGAAAGGTGGAAAAAACTTAATGGGGAAAATAGCCCTAATCGCCCACGATAGGAAAAAAAAGGACATGGTTGGTCTGGTGGGGGAATACAAAGAGCACCTTGCGAAGCATTTCCTGGTAGGAACGGGAAATACGGGAAAATTAATAGTAAAGGAACATGGGCTAAAAGTAAAAGTAATGGCTTCTGGCCCCCTGGGAGGGGATCAGCAAATAGGAAGCATGGTCACAACGGGGGAAGTGGATACGGTAATTTTCCTGCGGGATCCCCTTACTGCTCAACCCCACGAACCCGATATTTCCGCTTTGATGAGAGTTTGTGATGTCCATTCAGTTCCCCTGGCGACAAATCTTAGTTCCGCCCGACTGATTTTGGATGCAATCCTTTTAGAAAAATAACTTGTTTTTGCGGAAAAAAGTGGAAGGTGGACCTGGTTATGAAAAGTTTTTCCCTTGCCAGCTGGTTACTTTATTTAACTATAGGGTTTTTAGTTTTATTTTTTCTGTTCCCTCAGGTAGGAAGAATTTACTATCCCTTTCAGTACCGGGAAGAGATAGAAAACCTGGGAAGAATTTATGACCTTGAACCCGAATTAATTGCGGGTTTAATCCACGTGGAAAGTAAGTTTAATCCAGCTGCTGAATCAAGAAGAGGAGCAAGGGGATTAATGCAGATTATGCCAGCAACAGGAATTTGGGCGGCAGAAGCCCTGGAAATGCCTGATTTTAATAGTGATAAACTTTTTGATCCCCTTATCAATCTGGAAATTGGCTGTTGGTACCTAGCCGGGTTAAGGGATGAATTTTCCAACATTACCCTTGCCCTGGCTGCATATAATGCAGGGAGGGGAAATGTAAGGCGCTGGATAGAAAGCGGAATCTGGGATGGAACTCAAGAAAACCTGGAGGATATACCTTTTTTAGAAACCAGACTCTATGTGAATAAGGTAGAGAGAACCTGGCAAAGATATAGAGCCTTATATTAATATTCTGAAGGCAAAATTTTTTCTTTTTTGCAGGAAAAACAAACATTAAAGCGAATTAGAATTTAAACAAGAAAAATAATTTTCCATTTTTTTTCTGGGGGTGATAAGTGAAAAGTTGGTTTTTGTGTTTTGGTTAATTTGGGGTGTCATAATTTTTTAAGGAGGAATGCTTAGTGAGAAAAAGTCTGATTGTCTTTTTTGTTGGGGCATTGGTTCTGGCAATGTCCTTTTCTGTAATTGCTTCGGTTCCGAGCGATTTCGTAGTTTCTCCGTATCCTGTTGGGTCAATTGGTGAGACTCTCCTCAGTTCACAGATATCCGACCCCAGAACTTTTAATACCCATATTGCAAAAGAAACTTCTTCAACGGATATCATCTATCGTTTTTTAACTTCCTTCACCCAATATGATCCTCACACGGCAGAGCTTGTGCCAGAGCTGGCCAAAGGTTGGGAATTTAGTGATGATGGCCTGGAATGGACTTTTTACCTTAGGGAAGGTGTGAAATGGAGTGACGGAACTCCTCTTACCGCATATGACGCTGAATTTACCTTTGATGTAATTTATGATGAATCAGTACCCACAAGCTCCCGGGATATCCTTCAAGTTGCCGGGCAATACCTTGATTATGAAGTAATTGATGAATATACTTTCCGTCTTTACCTGCCCGAACCTTTTGCACCACTTCTTAACTCCATGCCCATGATTGTTCCCAAACATGCTCTTTACGATGCCTGGGAAGCCGGAATGTACAACGAAACCTGGAGTGTAAACACACCACCTTCAGAAATTATCGGTTCAGACGCTTTCATGCTGGGTAGTTATCGCCCAGGTGAGCGAGTTGTTTTGCTTCGGAACCCAAATTTCTGGCATGTAAATGAACAGGGAGAAGTCCTTCCCTATATTAATCGCTGGATAATGCAGATTGTTGAATCTCAGGAAGCCCAGAGTCTTGCTTTTGAAGCAGGCCAGACCCATATATCACCTGTAATGCCTGCTGATTATGCAAGATACCGCATGAACGAGCGGAACTGGGATATGACTGTTCACAACTTGGGTCCTGCCTTCAGCACCCTTTTTGTTACCATGAACCAGAACCCCAGAGGACCTCATTTTGCTGAGGAACCCTGGAAGCTTGAATGGTTCCAAAACCTGCATTTCCGCCGGGCAGTCGCCCATGCTATCGATAAGGATACCATGATCGACCAGCTTTATGATGGTCTGGCTGCAGCACAGTGGTCCCCTGTAAGCGCACCAAACGAATTCTTCTTGAATCCAGACGTTACAAGATACGAATATGATCTTGATGCTGCTCGGGAAAACCTGGAAATGGGTGGGTTTACCTGGGATAGCCAGGGTCGTTTGCTTGATGAGGATGGCAGAAGGGTAAGCTTTATTCTTACCACAAACGCCGGTAATATAGTTCGCGAGGGAGCAGGTAACATTCTTCAGGCTGACCTTCAAGAACTGGGAATGGATGTAACCTTTACCCCCGTCGATTTCAACTACCTGGTAAACCAGTTAACCAGCGAATTTGAATGGGACATGATGATTATGGGTCTTACCGGAGGCCTTGAGCCCCACAGCGGTCGGAACGTGTGGCATTCATCTGGAAACCTTCACATGTGGAATCCCGTTCAGTCCGAACCTGCCACCGAGTGGGAAGCACGTATCGACGAAATTTTTGACGAAGCTGCAACGGTTCTTGATCCTGATAAGCGCCAGGCACTATATTATGAATGGCAGGAAATAATTGCTGAACAGGCACCAATTATCTACACTGTGGTTCAGGACAGTATAATTGCAATGAGAAACACCGTAAGAAATGCTGACCCAACCATTGTAGGTAGCTGGTACCACAATATCGAAAGTCTTTATATCCAAAGATAAAATAGTAAAATAATAAGGGGGGAGAGTTCCTCTCCCCCTTTTATTTTTGAATCAAACTGACCGTTTGGGGGAAGGAGGACGAGAATGCGGACCTATGTAATTAGGCGAATAATTCAAATGATTCCCCTACTGATTGGGATAAGTATGATCAGTTTTTTTGTGCTTAACCTTTCTCCGGGAGATTTTCTTGCTCAAATAGAAATGAACCCTGATATTTCGGCTGCGGTTATTGCTCAAATGCGGGCAGAATTTGGACTTGATCAGCCGGTTTGGGTCCAATATTTTAACTGGCTTAAGGAAGTAATGCAGCTTAATTTTGGTTATTCCTTTGCCTACCGTATTCCTGTTACAGATCTTATCGGGTTTCGCATTATGAATACTTTTCGTTTATCTCTAGCTGCAACATTTTTAACCTGGATTGTTGCAATTCCTATTGGGGTTCATGCTGCAATTAACCGGTATACTTTGAGGGATAATGTTTTAACCTTTTTTACCTTTTTTGGAATTTCAATTCCCAACTTCTTCTTTGGCCTAATAATACTTTACATTCTTGCTAGATACGGGCTGTTTAATCTACCTGTGGGGGGTATGACATCCTGGTATCACGAGGAGCTAAGTTTTATGGGAAGAATGTGGGATTATATCCGACACCTTATCCCGCCCACCATAGTCCTGGCAACTTCAGGAATGGCAGGACTAATGAGGCAAATGCGTGGGCAGATGATGGATGCTATGGGCCAGGATTATGTTAGGACGGCCCGTTCCAAGGGTTTAAGTGACCGGGTGGTTATTTATAAACATGCTTTGCGAAATGCTATTAACCCGCTTATTACCATTTTTGGTTTCAGTATTAGTGCCCTTCTCAGTGGGGCAGCAATAACAGAGATTGTTTTTAGCTATCCGGGTCTGGGCAATATGCTTTTGACCGCAGTAAGGCAAAAGGATCTTTATGTTGCCATGGCTGGACTTTTAATGGGAAGCGTACTTCTAATTCTGGGGAACCTGCTGGCAGATATTTTACTGGCAGTAACTGACCCCCGGATAAGGTATAACTAGAGGAAAGGGGGTATTAACGTGCAGCAACCTCCAGCCAATCCTAATATGCAAAATGAAAAAAAGAAAATTGAAAGCGAAGAAGATTTTATAAGGTCCCCCTTCCGAGTTGCCTGGATTCGTTTGAAAAGGCACCGCCTTGCTCTTTTTGGGGGAATTGTTCTCGCCATAATGTATTTTTCGGTAATCCTTGCTCCGCTATATGCACCTCATGATCCCTATCAACAATATAGGGGAAAATCCTATCACCCTCCGGTAACAGTTCATGTCAGGGATGAAGATGGTAACTGGCGTTGGCCATTTATCTATAATTCCCTTCGGGGTCACCGTTATATGATCTATGGTTATATTGAAAAGGAGGATCCCCTCACCGGAGAAATCCTCGAAGAAGAACTTGACCTTGGTACTTTTGATGTACTTGATAGAGCCGAAGCCCATGGTGCTGCTGAAGAAATTGCAGAATTAGAAGGGGTGGATGATTTCACTTATTTTCCAATTATGAGAATTTGGGTGGAAGATAAGCAGGAATCTCCAAGGTATCCGTTGAAGTTATTTGTGGAGCAGGAGAGGGAGTTTTCTATCCTTGGCCTGACAGGGAGGACCAAAATCCTGGGGTTAGGAGAACCGAGCTTTGAAGATCCTTATCCTGACCGGGACACGGCCCGAGTTTTCCTGTACGGAACCGACCAGTTTGGGAGGGATAATTTTTCCCGGGTTTTACACGGAGGAAGGGTGTCCCTTTTTATTGGAATTGTGGCCTTGATGATTAGTACTTTTATTGGTATGATATTTGGGGGGATATCAGGTTACTATGGGGGGTGGATTGACAACCTGATGATGCGTCTGGCCGAAGTAGTAATGAGCTTCCCGCAGCTCTACCTTTTAATGGCGCTTGCTGCGGTGTTACCTCTTGATATGACTTCGGCAACAAGATTCTTTTTGATTGTGGTTATTCTGGCCTTTGTTGGATGGGCTGGAATGGCCCGGGTTATCCGAGGAATGGTTCTTTCTATTAGAGCGCAGGATTTTGTTGAAGCAGCCCGTGCTCTTGGGGGAAGTGACCTGAGGATAATCGTCCGCCATGTTCTTCCTAATACCTACACCTATGTTATCGTGGCGGCCACACTGGCCTTACCAGGCTATATCCTTATGGAAGCAGCTTTAAGTTTCCTGGGATTAGGTATCCAACAGCCCCAGGCCAGTTGGGGGAATATGTTGTCTGCAGCGCAAAGTGTTAGAGTCCTTACAGAAAATGCCTGGCTTCTTGTACCCGGATTTTTTATCTTTGTCGCTGTTCTGGCTTTCAGTTTCTTGGGTGATGGAATTCGAGATGCGTTTGATCCCAAGACTGATGTATAAAAGAAAGGAGGCCTAAATAGTAGTGGCAAAAGATGTGCAGAACGAGAAGAAATCCAAAGAACTACTCTTAGAGGTCAAAAACCTAAAGACCTACTTT
>PUKG01000184.1 GCA_003550445.1 Halobacteroidaceae bacterium | reverse complement strand
CATTTTTCCTTCAATTACCATTGTTTGAGTGGCATCAAAAATTGAAGACCGGCTATCTCCCTGGAAATCCTTTGAAACAAGGGGCATTTCTTCGTACCCCAAAATTCCTTTCATCTTTCCACCTGCTGCTTCTTTCATGGCAGCATTTATTTCTTCAACGGAAGCAGGTTTTTCCACCTCGGCGACAAGGTCAACTATTGAAACAACGGGAGTTGGGACCCGCATTGCCATCCCATTCATTTTCCCTTCCAGCTCTGGCAATACAAGAGTAACGGCTTTTGCCGCACCCGTTGTTGTGGGAACTATGTTTTGGGCTGCAGCACGTCCCCGGGCAAGTTTTCCGGCAGGTGCATCAAGAATTTTCTGCCCGGCAGTATAAGCATGAACGGTAGTCATTAAACCCCTTTTGATCCCAAATTTCTCGTGGAGAACTTTAGCAACCGGAGCAAGGCAGTTAGTTGTGCAGGATGCATTGGAAATTATATGGTGCTGGTTGGGATCATACCAGTCTTCATTTACTCCCATAACAATTGTTATGTCCTCATTTTTTGCCGGAGCAGCAATAATTACTTTTTTTGCTCCCCCTTTTAGGTGAGCTTTAGCTTTTTCTGCCTCTGTAAAAACTCCTGTGGCCTCCAGGACAACTTCCACTCCAAGCTCTCCCCAGGGCAATTTTGCCGGGTCTTTTTCCTCAAAAATCATTAAATCTTTCCCATCAATAACCAGTCGATCGTCTTTTACTTCAACTTTTCCAGGAAAACGACCATAATGGGAATCATACTGAAGAAGATAAGCAAGTGTTTTTGGATCCGCCAGGTCATTACAGGCAACAATTTCTACGTTGGGATTGTTCCAGGCATAACGCAGTGCCCTCCTACCAATCGCTCCAAACCCATTGATCCCTATTTTTACTGTCATAAGTTGAACCCTCCTCTTTGATTTTTTTTATTATTGCCGAAGCAGCCTCTGAATCGGTAATGAGAACATCCTGATAAGAAGAATTAACAGCAGAAATAATGGCTTCTGCTTTTTCTATCCCTCCTGCCACGGCAATAACCTTGTTTATTTTTTCTAGATCTTCCAATTTAATTCCCACGCTGGGGGTGATATAAACAACTCTTCCCAGGGAATTAAAATAATAACCAAAAGCTTCTCCCACAGCTCCCCGCTTCAAAATAATTTCAATCTCCTCTGGAGGGAGCTTTCTACGTTCTGCCATTTCCCGGGCAACTCCAATCCCGTGGAGCAAAACATCGGTATTTTTTAAAAGTCCCAGAACTTCTGCAACCGCGGGTTCTTCTTTCAATGCTGCCAGGGTCTTTGGATTGCTGCTGTCCGGGAGATACAAAAGACGGTACTGGGCCCCTAAAGCATTGGCAATTTCTGCAGAAATTGTATTTGCCTCTAATTCCATTTTTTCCCCAAGGCCTCCCCTGCCGGGGACAACTGTAAGTTGGGTTCTTTTTTTCCGGCCCCTATGCATTGCCTTTGCTACCGCAGCAAGAGTTGTTCCTCCAGTAACTGCTAGAACCCCTTCTTCACCAATCCTTTCATGGAGGTAATTCCCTACCTGGCGGGCTAATTCCTCCCTTCGCAAAATTTTATCTCCCTCTCCGGGAACTATAATAACCTCCTTGAGGCCCAGGTATCTTTTTAGGATCTTTTCCTGTTCCTGTGTTCCCTGGACTTTTCTAATCAACTTCTCCAGTGATAAAAGGATTTTTTCTCCTTCCGGAGTTAATTTTGCTCCGGCGGAAGAATTACGAACAAAACCCTGTCTGCCGAAAAATTCCAGGTCTCCCCTGACCTCTCTTTCGCTAAAGCCAATTCGCCTGGCCAAAAGCCTGCGCCCCAGGGGTTGGAAATGATATATGGTTCTCAGTATATTGTACCTTTTAAGCAGTTGTTGGTTTAAATCAGGTACAATTTTTTGTTGTAGCTCCCATAAATTCGGCACATCTTTCACCTCTGGGACTTCCTGGTCCCGCCGGTAATTTTTTGTCCCGGCAAAAGTAAAAAATTTAATTTCTTCCTGGCTACTTTATTTATTCGGGGAGAAAAGAAAGAATCCTTCAACTACTTCTCAGAAAATACGGCTCCCCACAATCTATTTCCACCCTCACGAACCACATTTATTACGGGGACCCCCAGAGAACGGAAACTATTTTTCAGATCCTTCTCTTCCACAAAACGGGGCTGGTAAAAGCGACCTCTTTCCTGCCAATCGGGGAAAAACGGGTTAATTGTTATTGCCTGGAGAGAAAGCCCAAATTCAACACCGAGCTTTCCTCCTGATTTTAACCAGTTGTCCACTGCTTTATTTAGTTCCTGGAGATTTTCTCCCAATAAAAGGTTAATGGGGTTGGAAAGTACTATCCGGCAACCCTCCGGAGAAACAATTTTTCCCAATTCCGCAAAGGCTTCTCCCGTTAAAACACCTTTAATATTGATTTCTTTTACTCCACTCTTTCCATTAAAAACCTTCTTAACCTTTTCTCCACTTAACAGGGAATCGGTTTCTAAAAAAACCGTTCCTGTTTCAGAAATCATATAAGACCGGTTGGTTTTTTCCCCCGGGACCATTTGGGGTAGATTTAATACTTTTACCAGAGTCCTGGTTTCGCGACGTAAAGTTGCAAGATTGCTTGTCCGGGCAGCCCCTGTTGCCAGGATAAATAAGTCCGTTCCAGCAAGGGGCGCCATCCTGTTTAAAGCGCCATCAACAATAAGGATTTCCGCCCCACTATCCTCAAGGCTTTGAGTAACCTCATCTAAATCTCGCCGGTTATTGGGCCCGGCCATTAAAACTCTTCCCTCTTTTTTAACCCGGGCCAGGTGAAGTTTGCCCAAGGGGGTTTGAGCCTTAAGTTCTTTCACGGTTTCCAACCTTGCCGTTCCCCCGGAAATACAACGTTCAGCAGTAATTATATAAGCCCCTTCAGGCAGTTTAAGGCGAGGTTTGGGCAAACCTGTTACCTGATCAAACTCTTCTCCGTCCAGGCCAATTGAAGTAACCGCGAGGGGAATTGATTTTTCCCCTGCGGTTTCAATTAAAGCCATGGTTGTGGTTGTTTTTCCTGTGTTTTTTGCCGTTCCAGCTACTCCAATTACCTTCATTTTCTTTTTAACACCGTCCCCCGACCGTTTCTCCCGGGGTAAGCACCCTCTTTCTGGCTTCCAAGGATTCCCTGGTAAAGGCTGTCCAAAAATGATCCATTCTTAACAACTTCTTTTAAGACTTTAAGAATGTTTTCTGTTAATTCTTCAGCCCATTCTTCGGCTTTGGGAGTTGGCTGCATTCTCGCACTTCCCAAAAACCTGAAAGCTTCACCCGTTCCCTGAAGGGTATCAATTCTCGCAGGAAGGGTAATCGGTCCACCGGAATAAGCTTCGTCTGCCGAGGCAATAGAAATCCCCTCGATTTCTAAAGAAGCAGCCATTCCCGCATGAAATGAGGTTGAAACTGAAGACTGGACCCTTTCTTCGGTGTGAGTTAAAAACCCAATTGGAGCTCCTGCCCAAATTGGAGCGTCAATAATACCCCGAAGGGCCATAACCTTTGCCGCATTATAATCGATATAATTATCTTCCATCTGGCCACCAAGCATCATTTCGGGAGAATAGCAGAAAAGGGGCTGCAAAACCGGTTGCGCTCCTAAGGCAAGTCCCAGTTGAGTTACAATTAACATCCCTGCAAAAGCCTTGTAAGCAGGAACACCGCAGAGTTCCTCATTTGTTGGCATATCAAAAGGCATTTTATAGCGGGCCGCATACTCCATTGCTTTTATACTGTCCGCAAGTAATCTTTCGGGGTCTGTTCCCCCTCCCAGAGAACCGTATACAGGATTTATTTTAGTTAATTCTGCCCCTGCTTCACCAGCGAGCAGAACTGTTTCGGGAGTATTTAAACCCCGGTGGGCGCGAACCTGCCAGAGAGTTGAACTTTCAAGGGCTTTTTTAATTAACTTTAAATTCTCATCGGTAATAACAGAGCCATTTTCTTCGTGGCTTAATAAACCTGAGAGGAGTCCTTCTGTTTTTGCTCCCCAGGATGGATCAAAATGAACAACTCCATCCGCGCCCCAGCCTTCGGTACCCTTAACATGGGCAATATCCATAAAAGGACAACCCGTGCCATACTGGATAAATACCAGGGGTTGATGGGGTTGACGCTGCAAAATCCTGGGATTATCTACCCGCCCGGCAGAAATAATGCTCTCTAAAGCCTTTTGTTCTTCTCCATCAATTAAGCGGAGTCCCGAAGGTAATATCCCATCGGAGAAAAAATCTTTAATACTATCATCACTTATCTCCAGGTACTCCTTTTCCCCTGCAAGGCCTTTTTCCCTCAGTTCTGCTCTTTTAATTCCAGGGCTTTGGATTTTTTCATACCACTGGAGGGTTTTTTCCGAAATTTCTTCAAGTAAGCTCTTTATCTCCTGATGGTGATATTCATAGGTTCTCTCTCGGACCAGGTCCCCTTTTCTTTTTGCACTTCCCTCCCGGGGAGGAGTATAGGTTTTTCCTTCAACAAAGGCCACAGCTTCTTCAACAGGGGTTTTTGGGCCGAAGCCCTGGTCAAAACCTAGCTCGGCAGCAATAGCTGGTTTTATTGCCATCCCTCCGATACCAATTTTTACCCTGTGGCGAATACCTGCGCCTTCAACCAGGTCAACAAAACGACCCAAAAGCTCAGCAACCCCGTATCCCAGGGTTCTGGAAAGAAGGATAACCTCTGCTTCTTTTTCCAGTGCCTCTTCGACAATTTCTCCCGGGGTAACATCTGGGGGTAAAAGGTAGGTATCATGCCCTGCTTCGTCTAAGGCATTTTTTATCATTTTTAAGCCAATGTCATGAACAGGGTCCAGGGGGGACAAAAGAACTCTTTTTTTAGTCATTTATTTCCCCTCCTTCAAGCCAGGTATAGCGGTCGCCAGGCCGGTTTATATAAGCTCTTATTCTGACCCGTGCTCCAATCCCCTCATGGTGAATATATACAAGGTCGAAGTCACTCAATCCCATACTTTCCATCAAACCTGCAGAAACTCTCCTGCCCTCTTCTTCATTCTCACAAATAAGAAAGGTTTCAATATCCAATGCATCAACTACCCTTGCCTTTGCTTCCACCTTTTTCGCCCCCTTTTCCCCCAAATTTTGTCCAGTATTTATCTACATCGGCAATAATTCCTTCAATATGATCAACCATTGCCCTTTCTGCACCTTCAGCATCTCCCCGGGCTATTGCATCGAGAACCATCTTGTGATCGGCTACTATCGCGCTTCCCACCCTCTGGCGCACGTACTCCAGAATTGGGGAAAGCTGACCTTCTTGCCGGATAAGATCAAGGGCTACTTCCAGGAATTTATTATCTGCAATTTCTGCCAGGAATTTGTGGAAAGCCACATCTTCATCTGCTCCGGGCTTAGAGGCTTTTATTTTTCCGAGGTTTCTTTCAATTATTTCAGTTAATCCTTCAACATCTTTTTCTGTTGCTTTTTCTGCAGCGAGTCTTGCTATTTCCCTCTCGATTGCCCTCCTGGCAATCAGGATATTTATAAGCTCCTCTTTCTCCTCTACCCGGGTCAATTCCAAAAAACGTGTCGTATCATCTTTCCTTTTGTTTTCTTCCCGAAGTTTCTCCAGGGCAACTTTTCCTTCTTCTGTCAAAACCCTGCCCCTGAATCCCTCCTTCTCCGTCCAGCCCCGTTCATCCAGGCGCCTTAAAAGCCTCCCAACGGTGGCTTCACTTATTTCTCCTACCTTGCGTTTTAATTCGGTGCTTATGGTACCCGATCCCACGGGCTCATTAAATCCATCAATTATTTCCAAAACAAAATACTCTTTTTCTCCATTCTGCTGCAAATCCCCACCTCCTCTCGGAAAGGGTTTTCGAGATAAAATTCCTTAAAACTTTTAAAAGAAAAAGGGGCCCTTTCCTCGGGGCGTATCGGGCCCCACCGGAACAAAGCCCCGTTTCCATTTTTAAATTTGAAGCGGAGAAAACCCGGTTTACAGTTTTCTCCGCTTTTAGTTAGTTTTACTTTTTTACATTATACCGGCGTGCTGGCCGATAATTTCCATCAAGCGGACCAGGCCTTTAATTGCAAGGCGCATCCGTTCTTCAATCAGGTTACCTTTGTCATCGGTAGTATTCTGACCTGGAGAGATAAAGATATTTCCATCATATGCGATGGTAGGAATAATACCCATCTCTTTTAAGCCGGACTGCAGAAGGTTACTGGATCCATACATATCTTCAATGGTGAAAATTGGGAACCCAGGCTCTTCACCGTTCCAGGTAGCCTCGTAGTTAATTTCTACTGTACCGGAGTTGAAAGATTTGGATACAACAATGTTCTTCCGGATTTTTTCTGGGAGGGCCTGAAGCTCTTCCATTACTATATCATAGGTTTGCTCAACTGGCTTTTTGTAAAGTTCGGGTTTTTCTTGAAGTGCTTTCAGAGCAGCAACCTGTCCCAGCAAAGCTTCTTTGCCGGGGTCAAAAATTACGTGGGAGGCTTTTCCGTAGGAACCTGTGGTTCCCCAGCGCTCACCATGGACTCCAAGAGCACGGCGGAGAGGAACAATATATTCTTCCCGACCAATAATCATTCCAGAAGTTGGGGCTCCAGTTGCTTTATCCATACTGTAAATCATGAGGTCGGCATTATTTTTACGGATATCAACACCAACAAAGGGAAGTCCCCAGGCATTGTCTACAATGTAAGGAACATCATATTCCCTTGCCAGTTCACCCATCAATTTCTGCAGACGAGGAGTTCCCTCTTCGTCTTTATCACCATAACCATAACCGGGAGTATCATATCCAAGGGAGGTTAACCCGTTAAGATAGGCTGCATGTCTTTCGGCAAGTTTACTAATTTTCTTCATTGAAGCATCTACGTCTACATTGGTTAGCTGCAGTGATGGGTGGTACTTAATCCCATGAGGCTCATAATTGGCTCCTTCCAGTTTGGCAAGGATAACATCGGTATTATATTGTCTTTTACCATTAAAGCCAAGTTCGCCCGGAGTTGAACCGCGCTCAGCAATAAAATCTTTGTAGTGAGCCGGGAAGGGGCGTCCATAGCTTCCCTGGTGATGGAGGTGCTTCTCGTAGAGAGCAATATAGCGGGAACGATAGTTATCGCCGCGCCCGGTATATGGAGGGCTGACCAGAACATCGAAGGCCAACCAGAGGCCGGCTTCACAGGTTGGGGTGGAAACCACATCAAACTCGTCACCATAGTAACCCTTAACCAGGGTTCGAATTTCATCAACCAGGCCGGCAAGGGGCAGTACTTCTTTTGCTCCCTTTTCGGTTGCTTCCATTATGTCATCCCTGAGCGGGGCAGGCATACCTGAAATTGCACCGGTAAGACCAAATTTTCCTGCCAGGTCCGGACCGATTCCTATTTCACTGGCTGCTTTTTTGGCCTTGGCAAAAATTTCGCCTTTTTCGGCCAGTAATTTTTTATACATTTCAAACTTTAACATTTTTTCACACTCCCCTATTATTTTCAAAATGTTTTTTGCCGAGAAAACTCCTACTCTTGAATTTCCACAATCATTTCTACTTCAACGGCTGCTCCCATAGGAAGGCTGATAGAACCAACTGCCGCCCGGGCATGTTCTCCTTTTTTACCGAATAATTCCACGCATAACTCAGAGGCTCCATTAAGGACCTTGGGCTGATCGGTAAAATCGGGGACGCTGTTTACAAACCCATTAATCTTGACGACCTGTTTAACCTTATCCAGATCCCCAACGATTTTTTTAATTACGCCCAGGCAGTTAAGGAAAGCAATCTTTGCAGCTTCATGCCCTTCTTCAACTGAATAATCCTGCCCCAACTTGCCCTTGTATTTTAACTCCCCGCCTTGAATGGGAAGCTGGCCTGCGGTGAAAATGAAACGACCGCCTTTTTGTCCGGGAACATAAGCTGCAAGTGGAGCGGGTACGTCAGGTAATGTTAATCCCATTTCCTCGATTCGCTTTTCAATTTTCAAATTATTCACCTCCTCCGGCACGAAATTCTAATGTCTGACCAAGGCAAAGCCCTCGATCGGCTCCGCTTTTAAGTAAATCCGTTTTAATTACAATGTTAAGGTGATTGGGCATGTGAGTTATATCAAAACCTGCTAACTGACCAAT
>PUKG01000113.1 GCA_003550445.1 Halobacteroidaceae bacterium | reverse complement strand
TAATTAAAAAAGCCAAAATTAAAAATTTTTTTCTTTATTTTTGCAGGAAATTATTTTTTTTGTCGAAATTAATAAGTATAGGTAGCAACTCATCAGTGATGAGCGACTAGCAAATTATTGATTATTATTGGGAAGAACCTTAACGGGAGGTGTTAAAATAGCTTTAAAAAACCCACAAACATTCTCAACTTTAAATAAAATCTGCTTCAAAGGAGGATATTTTAATGAGTAAAGTTGTTGTAATCGGCGGTGGTTGGGCAGGATCTGCTGCTGCAATCGCTGCAAGAAAACAGGGTGCTGAAGTTGTGGTAATTGAAAGGATGGAAATGCTCCTTGGTACAGGCCTGGTTGGAGGAATCATGCGCAATAATGGTCGTTTTACGGCTACCGAGGAAGCTATCAGCATGGGTGGCGGAGATCTTTTTGAAATTACCGACCGGGTATCAAGGCATAAGAACATTGAATTCCCCGGACATAAACATGCCAACCTTTATGATATCAGCCTTATTGAACCCGCGGTAAAAAAGCATCTCCTTGACATGGGGATTGAGTTGCGTTTAACCTCCCGGGCCATTAATGCAGAAAAAGATGAAAATGGAAACATTACAGCAGTTATCCTGGACAAAGATAAGGAGAAAATAACTGGTGACGTTTTTGTAGAAGCAACTGGGACTGCGGGTCCAATGGCTAATTGTGTAAAGTATGGGACGGGTTGTGCAATGTGCATTATTCGCTGCCATAGTTATGGAAACAGGGTAAGTATCGCCGGAAAACTGGGTATCGAGGAAATGTTTGGCCGAACAGGTGATGGATCCATTGGAGCAATGAGCGGTTCATGTAAAATTTTTAAAGAATCTTTATCCCCCGAAATTCAAGAAGAATTAAACACAACAGGAGTTGCAGTAGTTCCAATTCCAGAAGATTTACAAAAAGGTGAAGAATCCCTCAGTTCTAAAGCCTGCCAGCAATATGCCCTGGCAGAATACGCAGCCAACGTAATTCTTTTGGATACCGGTCACGCCAAATTAATGTCCCCTTTCTTCCCTCTTGAAGCCCTTCGCCGGATTCCGGGTTTTGAAAATGCTCGTTTTGAAGATCCTTATTCCGGGGACATGGGAAATTCTATGCGTTACATGGCCCTTTCTCCCAGAGACAATGCTCTTAAAGTAGAAGGCTTGAATAACCTTTTCTGTGGCGGGGAAAAAGCTGGCCTGCTGGTTGGACATACCGAAGCAATTATTACCGGAACACTTGCTGGCCATAACGCTGTAAGACATGCCGAAGGCAAAGAACTCCTTGAAATTTCTCGGGAAACATCAATTGGGGAAGCAATTGCCTATGTAAAGGAAGAAATGAAAACCGAACCCGGCCGAAGCAAAAAATATACTTTCTCCGGTTCCGTTTTATTTGACCACCTTAAAGGAAAAGGTTTTTATACCACCGATAAAGAGGAAATTAAAAACCGGGTTGAAAAAGCTGGTTTGACCGACGTTTTCAAAAAAAGAATAACTTAAATAGGCCGAAAGGCAAAAAAGGTGGTGAAAAAAATGCAAATAGTAAGCATGAGAAGCGAACCTATTGAAAACGAATATATTAAAGTTTACCTTGATACCACTGTTGATGGAGTAGAAAAGAAGTTTGAAGCCGTAGGAGAAACCCTTTTGGGGGCAATAGGAAATGCTTTCTGTAAAATGCTTGATGAAGAAGTTGGGGAAGTAAAAAACGAAAGACTTCTAATGAATGCTGTCCGGGGGCCTTATGAAAAAAGACTCGTAACTATGCGACTTCTGGCAACCCACGAAGGAAAAGAAAAAGAAGTCCTGAATTCTGGGGAAGGCCTTCTTGAAACTATTATCAACGCTCTGAGAACTCTAAAAACAAAATAATTTATAATTATTAGGAGGGAAGAAAATGGATATTGATGCCCAAGCATTAACCTCGGCGCACTGGTTATATCTGGTGTCCATTTTGGTTATTGTTGTGTTCATGGTAATGCGACGGGATGTAGTTGTCCCATCACTAATTGGACTTTTTTTAGTTGGGTTCGCTTATTCGGGTAGCCTCGTCAATTCAGTCCAGATCCTTTTTAGAGGACTTTTGACAGCAGGTGAACAGCTATTTGATATTATGCTTGTAATCGCTTTAATGGTTGCAATGCTCAAGAGTTTACAGACAATGAAGGCAGATGCACTAATGGTGGCTCCTGCCCAGAAGTTAATGAAAACCCCAACGGCAAGCTTCTGGGTCCTTGGCGGAGTTATGTATCTTGCCGCAATCTTCTTCTGGCCAACCCCTGCAACCGCACTGGTTGGGACAATGCTTATTCCAATTGCCCTTAAGTCCGGTTTACCACCAATGGCCGCAGCCATGAGCGTAAATATTCTTGGTCACGGAATGGCTTTGAGTGGGGACCTGGTAATTCAGGGAGCCCCTGGTTTGAGTGAAACCAGTGCCGGTTTGCCGGCAGGATCATTGCTTCCATATGTAGGAGCCCTCTCAATTATTACCGGTCTTGTTGCTGCAGGAGTTGCCTTTTTCATGATGCGAAAAGAATTTAAAAAACCCGGGGAAGGCGGTTTTTCTTCTGACCTTATCTCCACCGAAGATGATGGTCCAGTAGAAAAAACCTCCCGGGCATCGGCTTTTGCCATTCTTGTTCCTCTTGTTTTTCTGGGAGTAATTATCGCCATGGTAACCCAGGGTATTCGCGGTGGGGGAGCAACTGCCCTTCTCGGTGGAACTGCCAGTGCTTTACTTGTTCTTTCGGGGATTGTCGAGCATAAAGGGAAAGCCCTGGAAGAAATTGTTGGTTACCTGCGGGAGGGCTTTTTATTCGCCATTAAAATATTCTCCCCGGTTATTCCCATTGCTGGTTTCTTCTTTTTAGGTTCGGGGAACGTAGAAAGCATTTTAGGAGCAGGTGCTCCTCCCC
The DNA here is from genome assembly GCA_003550445.1 of Halobacteroidaceae bacterium. Classification (GTDB taxonomy): domain Bacteria; phylum Bacillota; class Halanaerobiia; order B1SED10-174; family B1SED10-174; genus T1SED10-26. The sequence continues at coordinate 5,229 of PUKG01000113.1, read as the reverse complement.
TACTTTTCGACCTGGGAGAAAACCTGGCCCAGGCAATCCCCCTTAACGCAATTGCCCTTGGATTCGGAAATCTCCTTGTTGGAATTACCACAGGTCTTGATGGTTCCGGATTCTCCGGACTGCCCCTTACTGCAAGCCTTGCAGAAGCCCTTGGTGGGCCGGCAGGCATTAATGTTAAAGCAATGGCTGCCATTGGACAGATGGGGTCGGTTTGGACTGGTGGCGGAACAATAATCGCCTGGGCTTTTGGCCTGGTTGCCACTGCTGGTATCGCTGGAGTAAAACCCCTTGACCTTGCAAGGAAGAACTTTATTCCTGTCCTTGCCGGTCTCGTTGCCGCCACAATTGTAGGGATTATCTTGATGTAAGATTTAATAGAAAAAAGCCGTGGGGGTTTATTCCCTTCCACGGCTTTTTCTTTATTGAGAGATACTTTTTTTGGGGTATACTATGTTATTTCCTTTTCCCCCTCTTTTCTTTCCATCCATTCTATTATTGCTACCAGCTTCATCCCTTTCCAGCTATCAAATATAGTATTCTCTTTGATATAGGTCTCCCATTTTGAAGATCCAATTATTTCGTCAGGGTCCAGCTCTTTCCAAAAAGGAAAACTTTTCAAAAATTGTTTTACATTAAAAAAGCAGGAGTACTGCCTGATAAAAGATTCAGGGAAAATTTCATCGAGGGTTATTTCTCCTCTTTTATCTTCCAGATCGGGCTCTAAGAATAACTCCCTGCGAAGTGTTTCTTCCTGCAAGCCAAATCGCCTCCCGTATTTTTTTCAACATTTTTTTCTTTATCTTCGGGAGATTTTCCTTCATCGATTTAGGTAATAATTTGTAATTTTTTACCCCTTTTCCTGTTTTTAAATCAGGACAGGGTTATTCCTACTGGACAGTGGTCTGAACCGTATATTTCCGGGAGGATAAAAGCATCTTCAAGCTTTTCTTTAAGGTTTTCACTGACAATAAAATAGTCTATTCTCCAGCCAACATTTCTTTCTCGAGCCCGGGTTTTAAGGTCCCACCAGGAATAGTTTTCTCCCTCCTGGGTAAAAACCCTGAAGGTATCAATAAAGCCGGCACCTAAAAGCCTATCAATCCATTCCCTTTCCTCCGGTAAAAAACCTGAGGTTTTTTCATTTTCTTTTGGCCGAGCAAGATCGATTTCCCGGTGAGCGGTATTTACATCCCCGCAGATAATTACTTTTTCCCCTTTATCCTTTAACTCTTTTGCTTTTTCCAGGAAAGATTCGTAAAATTCCATTTTATAACGTAATCTTTCTTTCGAGGCTTTGCCATTAGGAAAATAAATATTAAAGAGGACAAAATCAGAAAACCTTGCAAAAATTACCCTTCCTTCATTATCAAAACGCCTGTCCCCGAAAGAATAATTTATTTCTAAAGGCTCAAGTCGAGAATATAACGCAACCCCACTATATCCTTTGCGTTCTGGTTTGGAAAAATATGACCTGAACCCGGGGATTTTTTTGATTTTTTCCGGGAGCTGTTCTTCCCAGGCCTTGGTTTCCTGTAAACAGATAATATCTGCTTTATTCTGGTAAACCCAATCCCAATAGCCTTTTTTATTCACAGCCCTAACTCCATTTACGTTCCATGATAATAATTCCATCGAACCTCTCCTCTTTTTTGAAATATTAATTACTGAGCTTTGATTGACTGTTTACTTAAACTTAACTTTTTCCCTTTGAGGGATCCTAATCCTTTTAATTTGTTAAACTCCTTTTTCTTCCTCCAGGAACAGGGGAAGTCTGGATAATGAGGAAATTCGGGGATAAACTTCGGGGTTTTTCTTTTCTCGATCCAGTAAAACTGGCTTCATTCCAAAATCTTTTGATCCACAATAATCACAGGAAAAATCATCTCCTACAAAAATAACTTCTCCTGGTTTAACTCTGGCAACCTTAAGGGATATGGAAAAAATTTTTGGATGGGGCTTTTTCCAGCCCACATCAACCGAAGTTATTACGAAATCAAAAAAATCCAACAGAGAAAATTCCTCTAAAAGTTCTTCAACTCCACCCGGTTTTTTAAAGTTTGAAATTACTCCGAGAGAAAACCTGTTCTTTAATTCTGAAAGCACATAAGGTAAATCTTTCTCAATCCGGCAGTTCTCCCGGTAATTTTTCCAGTAGTTGTCTTGCAGAATATTGGCCAGTTTTTCTATTTCTTCTTGGTTTTTCACTCCAGGTAATCCTTCAACCATTAGTTTAAAGCGTTCAAGAAGGCTGAATTCCTGGCAGGGGTGGATTTTTTTCTCAATGATTTCGGAAGCAAGTTTATATTCTTCTAAAAATTCATCAAAGCCGGGCCAGCAAAACTCAATTCCGGATTTGGAGTAAGCCCAATAAGCATATAGTTCCTGGTCGGGAACAACTTTTACATCAATTAGGGTTTCCATGCAGTCAAAAAAAATCCACTTTTTTCTCACAGAGGTTTACCCTCCTAAAATTTTTGGTTTTTTTACAAAATAAGTTCAATCCAAAACAATTAGGTTTTTTATTCCTTCCAGTGTTCCCGGTCCAATTCCCTGGACTTTTTTTATTTCCTCATAGCTGGTAAAAGGTCCATGCTTTTCCCTGTATTCATTAATTCTTTCTGCTAAAACCGGTCCGATTCCTGGCAAATCTTGAAGCTTTTGGATGCAGGCGGTATTTATGTTAATTAGGACACCCCGATCTTCATCCTCTTTTTCCATTTCAACCCAGAATTCCTTTCCATCAGTCCCGATTATTATATTCCCATGGAGATCATTTCGAAAAATTTTAACGTTATTTTCTTCCAGGTTTTCTAAAACCTCGGGATGGGGATGACCATATCTGTTATCAATACCAACCTGGATAACCGCTGCTTGCGGAGAAACCTCTTCAAGAAAAAAAGAATTTGTAGACGTTCTACTTCCGTGATGGCCTACCTTTAGAATTGTTGATTCCAGAGGCAATCCCGAGTTAACCATTTCCAGTTCGGCTCTCTCCTCGGCATCTCCAGTAAACAGAAAAGAAATTTCGTCATATTCTAAACGCAACACAATCGAAGCATCATTTAAACTGTAATCCTCAACATTTTCGGCGGGGTTAAGAACAAGAAATTCCAATCCTCCCACAGAAATCTTATCCCCTCGACGAGGGGTAAAATAAGGAATTTCTTCATCAAAAATTAGCTGTAAGTAATTTTCATATGTTTGGGTAGTGTGAACCCTTCCACTATCATAAACTTTCTCTACCTCAAACTCCCTAATTACAGCCGGGAGTCCCCCAATATGGTCGGCATGAGGGTGAGTTGAAATAATTGCATTTATTACGGCAATATCAAGTTCTTGTAAATATGATATTAATCTTTCTCCAACCCAATCCCACCTATCTCCCCCATCAATCAATACCTTTGTCCCCTGACCCTGGATTAAAATGGAATCCCCCTGGCCAACATCAATAAAATGGACCACTAATTCATCAGCCAAAACCTGGGTGGAAAAAATTAAAACCAGGAACAGAAAAACCAGGAAAACGGCCCGTAAATTTACCATTAATTCCCCCCCTTAACCTGGGCATCTGCCTTATTCGATAAATTTCTACATTTTCCGCGGATTTTCCTGTTTTTTCCCATTTTTAAAAACAGCGAAAAACAAAAAACTCCCGGAAACCCGAGAGTACTTTTGTTAACTGGCGGGAGCATGTGGGAATCGAACCCACCGCGGACCAACTAGCCCGCCATTGGATTTGAAGTCCAAGGGAGACACCAGTCCTCCAACTGCTCCCAAAAACAGGGTATCTTTTTTTTACCCATTTGTCAATATAAAGGTTACAATCTTTCAATTTTTTCTACAGCTTCTATTAACTTTTCCTCAAAATCAAATTTTTCCTCAATTTTTTCCACTTCAGAAAGAATCGGCCTTGTAACCGGGTGATTTGGAACAAAAACCTGGCAGCAATCCTCATGGGGTTGGATTGAAGTTTCATAGGTGCCGATTTTTTGGGCAAGATTTATAATTTCCTGTTTATCCAGGCCTATCAGGGGACGAAGAAGGGGGACTTCAGCTAAAACACCGGTAGATTGGAGGCTTTCAATTGTCTGACTGGCAACCTGCCCCAGGCTTTCCCCAGTAATTATACATTTATCCCCGGTTTTTTCAGCAATTTTGTTTGCTATGCGGACCATCATCCTACGCATCATTATTGTTAAAAAGTCTCCGGGAACTTCCTGGATTAGCTTTTCCTGTATAGGAGTAAAATTAACATTATAAAGGGGCCTTTTTAAACCCCACTGTTTTAATTCCCGGACAAGTTCTTTAACTTTTTCCAGGCTTCTTTCATTTGTATAGGGAGGGCTGGAAAAATGTAAAGGCAAAATATCAATTCCTCTTTTTAACATCATCCATCCTGCAACGGGACTATCTATTCCCCCCGATAAAAGCAAAATTCCTTTGCCACCTGTTCCCACCGGCAAACCTCCCGGACCAGGATTATCAGCAATATAGACAAAAGCTTTTTTTCTAATTTCAATTCTTACTCTTATTTCCGGGTTGTGAACGTCAACCTTCAACTGAGGGAATAATTGGAGCAGGTTTGCACCAATATCCCTGCTTATTTCCATAGAGTTCAAATAAAACGATTTATCAGCCCGCTTTGTTTCCACTTTAAAGGTTGTAGGCGTTTTTAAATCCAGTCGAGAAATTAGTTCTTTCGCTGCAAAAGAAATTTCATCCATGTCGGCTTCCACTTCCTTTGCAGGGGATACTCCAACCAGACCAAATACCCTTTGCAGGTTTTCAACAATTTCTCTTTCCATTTCCCAGGGGTGGAAAAAAAGCCTGCCATGGACAGAAGTAAGCTTTCCTTTTCCCTTTAACATCCTTCGTATATTTTCCTTTAGTTTTTTAATGAAAAAGGACCGATTATGACCTTTAAGGCCTAATTCACCGTACCTGAGTAAAATAAGATCAGACATAACCCATCACCTTCTTCAGTTTTTTTAACACCTTTATTGTTCTCTTTACGGCTTCTTTTCCTTGCTCGGGGGTAATATCCTCCAAAAAACTGAAACGTAATGCTCCTTTTATAACTTCCCTCTCCAGCCCCAGAGCTTCAAGAATATAGCTGGTTTCATTTTTGCTTGAGCAAGCTGAGCCCGCCGATACATAAACGCCTTCCTGAGAAAGAGCCTGTACCAGCACCTGGGCAGGGAAGCCGGGAAAGGAGAGATTCAAAATATG
>PUKG01000073.1 GCA_003550445.1 Halobacteroidaceae bacterium | reverse complement strand
CAGTCTTTTTTGGGTTTGCCTATGCCGATGTTTATAACATAGGGCTTTCTGTTGTTGTAACAACTGACGGAAATAAAGAACTTGCTGAAGAAATAGCTCAGGACTTAGGGAAATTTGCTTACGAACACAGAATTGGTCTTACAACATCCGACAACCTTTTTAAGGTTGAAGAGGGAGTCGCTTATGCATTAGATAGGGCAAAAAAAGCCCATCGCCCAATAATTATCCTTGATCATGCTGATCGAACTGGAGATACGACTTTTGTCCTGGAAGAGTTGATAAAACAAAAGGCTCAAAAAGCAGCTTTTCCTCTTTTTTATGACCCTGAAGCTGTGCAAAGCTGTATTAATGCCGGTGTGGGCAATGAAGTTGAGGTAAAAGTTGGTGGTAAAAGCAACAACAGGGCAGGTGAACCGGTTAGGGTAAAAGGAAAGGTTCTCTGGGTTGGCAATAAAGAATATATTGGAACCGGCCCCATGCGCCTGGGAAGGAAAATAAAACTTGGCCCAACAGCTATAGTCCAGGCCGGTGGCGTATGGCTACAACTTACCACCAATAGAAAATCTTTAATAGACGAAGATCCGATTATTCAGTTTGGTTATGATCCAATGGATTTTGATGTTATTGTAACCAAATCCAAAACTCATTTTCGAGCGGTATATGAGGAATTAGGGGAAGAAATAGTAATTATAGATGCCCCCGGTTCGGGGCCTGCTGACTTAGGGGTTTTAAAATACAAAAATATCCCCCCTGACATTTATCCCATTACAAAAAAACCTGAAGAAAAAATAGTTTAAAAAAGCGAAAAAGGTAGAAGGTTTAAAAAAAGACCCAAAAAAAGAAAAAGTCTTTTTCCTCACAGAAGTTTAGGGTTAAAAAGCTCTACCTGAGAATACATTTATTTAAAGTTTTAGGCAAGGAATCTCCCTAATAAGGAGGTTCCTTTGCTTTGTGGGGGATGGGGTTCTTTTTTTACACCGAAACCTCAAAACAACCTGAAATAGATTCTGATAAATATTGACATAAAACAAAAGAATGGCTATAATGAAAAGGCAATAGTAAGAATATTCAGAAAACAATTTATGAGGGAAGGAGGTGGAAAGATTATGGGAAATAGGAGACTTTGCTGGTTTCTCGGAGTTTTTATTATGGTTCTGATGTTATTATTCCCGGTAAATATTGTTTTTGCAAGTGGTTATTGTAGAATTGCAGCTTCTTACGATCCTGCAAAAGCATTGCCCGGAGTGGATATTACCCAGGAGATAATCCTGGGGTACCTTTCACCGGAAAATCCTGCAGAGTTTCATAATTACGATTTCGTTTGCGATAATGTAGTATTTTTTGATGTTGCCAGTAATACCATATTAGCAGAAGGAAAGGATATGTTAATAGCAACCATGAATTACATTTACACAATGGCCTTTGACGCTAATGTAGAGGACATGAACTTTACTATTGGGAATGGGTGTGCTGTCCTCGAATGGACCATTGTAGGAACGCACATCGGTGAGTTTGCAGGTTTTCCCCCAACGGGCAAACCAATAAGTGTCCCGATGGTTGGGGTATATGAGTTGGACAAAAACTTTCCTCACCGGATTACCAATGCTCGAGTATATATGATGACTAACATTCTCATGGAACAATTGGCCCATTAAGCCCTTTGGACATTTGAGTTCAACTGAGAAAAAATATAGGGTTTATAGGGTGTTTCTGGCTTAAAGGGGGTTTGGATAAAAAAATTTTTCTCCCAAGAAAACCCGCTTTTTTATCGCAAGAATGAGAATATTATTTTTGGCCGGAACCTTTTTAGTGCTAAATTCAATAGTCAGAAACCCTGGCATTTTGCCGGGGCTTTTTATTTCTACGGGAAAGTATCATAAGAAGGAAAATTTTTAGGAAGAGCTTTGTCAAGGTGGCTGTCAAAATTTAAGGTTTATAAAAGGCAAAACCAAATAGTCTTTTTCAAAAAAATTTTAGGTGGCAATTTTTTATTGCTGAACTAGGGGAGGTCCCGCTTCTGGCCCAAAATTATCATTTTTTTGGAGAAAAGGTTATTAGCTAAACTATAGCGAAATACCTAACACCAAATTTAATAGATTAATGTATTAAAGAATTGTGAAGGGAAGCATTCCGCAAGGAAACAAAAAATATTTTATAAGTCCTAAAAAAAAAGGAGGTAAATTATGTGAGAAAAGGAGCAGTTTTTTATTTCTTACTTTTCATTGCCTTGGTTTGGTCTTTCCCGGGATGTGATTTTGTTGGGGAACAGTTTCCTGATCTGACAAGAATTCTTTCCGATGAACCGCCTTTAACAACCAGCCTCAGAAATGCAAATAGGGATATTCCCTTTCTTGATGGTTTTAATCCGGAGAATGACGGCTCGCTTTTTGAACTGGAACGGAGTTCAGCAGGGGGATTTTTTCTTCCCAGTGGGGTTTATGGGGCCACCTTACAGAGTTATTGTCTGAAAGCTGGAACTCATGAACCGGGTGTTGGGAGCGGTATGGTTTATGCTCCATATATTGGGAGCCAGGCTTCCATAATTCAAAATATATTAAGGAATTCTGTTTCTCATCCGGATATTCCCCAAAGGCAGGTTCAGACCCTAATCTGGGCTGTCCTTTCCAGAGCCAGATTTGAGAATTTGTCGCGAGAGAATCAGGCTGCAGCAGCCAGGCTTCTATCCCCCCAAGAGATAGTAAGGCTGAACAGAAATGCCGTGGATATTATTCCAGACCGAATAAGACAACAAGCTATTGGCCAGGTTCCCGCTTCTGTTTACCAGGTTCTGGAGGTTGAAAACAACATGCGGTAACTATTAACCAGGGCTGAGACAACTTATGAAGAGCTACAGCGGATTGCTTTTTTAACAGGGGAAGTTCCCTGGGGAGAAGGGAGCCGAGAAGTCCCGGGTGGCAGGTGGTCCTATCATCCCGGGGGTTATTATGTCCGTTATAATACAAGTGGCTATACCCGGACAGAAGTCCAGGTTTTTCATCCTGAACCGATGGTAATTGAAAGAGATCAATTAGGAAGAATAGGGGTTATTAGTGATACTCGAGGGAATCGCCTGGAGATTTTTTATGATGATTCCATTGATCCCGCTCGAGTTCCGGATGATCCCGGTTTAACTGCTTATGCTTTCGACTATTTTGTTGCGAGTCGTCCAAATGATCAATTTCCCGGAGGGATTGAAAGAGTTGAATTTGTTCTGGAGGGCTGGACTTATGTAGGGGTACCGGGGGAAACAAATCAGCAAACCCAAAAGCCCTTATTTTTCAAGATATTTTCTTCCCTTTCAAATAGGGTCTTTGCTCAAGGCTGGCGGGAAACATGGGAACAAATTCAAAATAGGTTTCCCGGGGCAAAGGATCGATATGATAAAGTAAAAGAATCCAGAGAATGGTATGAAAATTTCAGAGAAAATTATGAAACTCCTCCCAGTCGGCAGGATGTAGAAAACTTGTATGATTCCGAACACCTGGATAAGGGTATTGAGGCTGCAACTGACCCTACGGCAATAAAACAAAGGACCAGATGGATTGAAGAACATTTGGGCCGGGTCAGAAGGGCCTGGGCTTATGTTAATTGTAGACTCGCTGGAGGTTGTGATAATGGAGGTACAGGAAATGGGGAGCCAGAATTTGATCCTGCAGACAATATTGCAGTTCCAGGGAATACTTCCAGCCAACGCATAGGGGTATCTGGAAGGGGTAGTTAAAGTCTGGAAAATTTTTTTGCTCACTATTGTTTTATAGATCCCTCTGATTTATCTGAAGAAAATCCAATTTGGATTCCATGTTTTTCTAAAATTGTATGGTATTTTTAAAAAGGATGGTTTAAAAGCGGTTTTTCCAAATGGAAAATTAGCAGAAAGGTAAGGATCCCTCAAGAAGGGCAAAAATATTAGGAAAAAGAAGTTGGCTAATTAACTTTAAGGATTCTGAGGATCAGAGGGGCAATAATAGAGAAATTTACAATTGTTTTAAATTGCAAATATTTTGAAAATAATATATAATAAACAAATACCACCATAACGGTGGGGTTTAGGGTTTTTGGCATTATTCTGGGGATTAAGGGGAGAAAAAATTAAAAACAAAGATATCTTTCCTTATCCCTATTTGTTTCATTTTAATGGGTTCCATTTTAGGATTTTTCCTCCTAATTGGACAAATAGCGGAAACTCTTCAAGAATATATTGGGAAAAAATGAAAACCCGAAAATAAAAAAATCCCAAGGCTGAATATATTTTTTTGGGTCAGGGGCAAAGAAATTTTGCAAAAGAATGCCGAGAAGGCATGAAAAAAGATTGGAGGTGAATTAATAATGAACCAAATAGAATCATCAGACGGAACTTTGATTGCTTATGAGAAAACGGGAGAAGGTCCGCCAATGGTCCTGATCCATGGAACTCCAGATGACCATACCTACTGGGAGATGGTAATACCCAAAATTTCCAAAAACTTCACAATTTATGCAATCGACCGCCGAGGACGTGGTAAGAGCGGTGATGGCCTGGGTTACAACCTGGATTTAGAGTTTGATGACGTGACAACAGTTGTTGATATGATTGACCAGCCTGTAATCCTGCTGGGCCATTCCCACGGAGGGATAGTTTCCCTGGAAGCGGCAATACGCTCTAAAAATTTAAGTAAGCTAGTCCTCTATGAACCGCCGATTATGAAGGGCGACAAAGAATCAGAAGAATATATATTGGGGATCATTTCCGAAATCGAGGCCGCCTTAAATCAGGGTAAAAAAGAGCGGGCTTTTTTATTGTTCCAGGAAAAACTGTTGGGAACACCAGAAAATGAAATTGAAAAGGAGCGACAAAGGCCTTACTGGAAGGTGGTGGTGGGTGCTGCTCATACGCTGCCCCGAGAATTGAGAGCGGGGGTTAAATACAGATTTGATCACAATAAATTCAATGATCTGAAAACACCAACATTATTATTGTCCGGAAGCGAAAGCTCGCCATTATTAAAAGAAGCAACAAAAAGGCTTGCTGATACTCTACCTAACAGTAAAATTGCTTTACTTGAAGGGCAGGAGCATGACGCTGCCAGGACCGCTCCAGATTTATTCGCCCAAAAAGTTATTAATTTTGCCATGGAATAGGATTTAATAATTTGTTGTTGTTTTTTTGACTTTTCACTTCCCTAAACATTTCACCTTTAGGTTTCCAACTTGCTAAAAATAGAAGGATAAAGATAATAATTTGTTTACCTGGCTGAGGAAAATTGAGGGAAATAGAAAGGAGTTATGAGCATCTAAGTATGCTCCTGCCAAAGAAGATGTCATGAAAACTCCCCATAAGAACAAGCAGAAGATCAACAAAACTTTCAATTTTCCCGAGATTTATAAGAAATGGGTTTTAAAAGAATTGATTTTAAAAAGGAGGAAGAAAGATGCCCGATTTAATGAAAAAAAGTTTTAACAACCCTGAAGAAGCCCAGGAAATAGCTAAGGCAAAATGGGAGCTTGTGAGCCTTGAAAATGGGAATGTGTACCGGTATACCTTTGAACCCGGATGGCGATGGACGGAGCATGCAGCACCATCCGCTGGAACCCCGACCTGTCAGGAGTTCCACCCTCTAATGATAATTCTTTCTGGAAGGATTATGGTGCAAATGGATGGTGATGGAAAGAAAGAAGAATTGGGGCCAGGAGACATCGGATTTATACCTCCGGGCCATGATGCATGGGTTGTGGGTGACGAGGCGGTAATTGCAATTGATTTCCAACCGGTAAAATAGGGCTGCACATAGATTCCTGTAAAAAAACAAGATTTCCAGGTTCTATTAAAAGCAGGAGGGAGTATTATGACTGAATTCAATTACCCGGTCGGTTATCACAGGTTCCATAGATTAAAGCCCATCAATTATCAACTGAATCGCTGGCACTCCTTTGGATATCTTCGTGAGGAAGACTGTTGGGAAGCGGGAAAAAGGATAAAAAAACTTGATGATTTCAAACCCGAAAATATTAGACAGGGAGAACTGGCCCTTTCCGAGAACAGGCTTGTGAATGCCACTTTCCATTACCGGGCCGCGGAATTTTACGTACCTTCTTCTGACCCGGACAAAAAATCAATTTACGATCAGTTTTATGATTTGTTTTATAACCACGCCTTCAAGGATAAACCAATTGAAAAGGTTGCCGTTCCCTTTAATGATACCCATCTCCCCGTGTTGAGATTAAATCCCAATAATGGGAAACGGGGTGTAATGGTTATCCACGGGGGTTTTGACTCATTTAAAGAGGAAGCTCTTTCCCTGGCTTACTTTTTTTTGGAAAAAGGATATGAAGTATATATATTCGAAGGCCCGGGACAGGGCGAAGCCCTAAAAAAGTATGATTTACCCCTATCCTACAGGTGGGAAGAACCCACAAAGGCGGTTTTAGATTATTTTAACCTGGATGATGTTACCTTACTTGGCTTTTCAATGGGAGGGTGGTTGTGTTTTAGGGCAGCTGCTTTTGAGCCAAGAATTAGAAGGGTAATCGCCTCGAGTATTGTATTTGACTATTTGCAAATGCCCCCTGCGCCGCTGGCTAAACTGGTCAACTTTTTATTAAAATTTCCCAGGCTTATGGATTTTATTTCCAATCTTCAGGTTAAAGTTAGCGATCAGGAGCGGTGGGCACTAAATAACCTGATGTACATCACCAGAAAAGAAACCCCTACAGAAGCAGCTTTTGAACTTCTTAACTTAAATGAAAAAAACCTCCACTCCGATAAGGTTTTGCAGGATGTGCTGATTTTAACAGGTGCAGAAGATCATTTTATTCCAATGAAAATGCATCACAAGCAGGTGGCCGCTTTGACAAAAGCAGCATCGGTAACAGAAAGGATATTTACCAGGGACGAGCATGCCCAAAACCACTGTCAGGTGGGGAATATAGGTCTTGCCTTACAGGAAATGCTATCCTGGTTGGAGCAAAAATAAAGTCCATATTTCCCAAAATCCAATTGGGTAGAAGGAACTTCAATGAACTATCCTGCTTTTATTATCCGAATAAGTATTTTGGAATTGAAAGCCTTACAGAAGAACAAGGGGCTTGTAATTTAAGGATCCTGCAAACCTAAGAATTGGAGGGTTGATAATTATGGAGAAAATTAGATCAGCAGATGGTACCTTAATTGCATATGAAAAAACAGGAAGCGGACCCCCACTGGTTCTTCTGCCTGCTGGAGGTGGAAACGACCATACCCGCTGGGAACTGGGGGGAATAAGGCCAGCCTTTGCCCGGCAGTTTACAACTTATGGAGTGGATACCAGGGGCTTGGGGCAAAGCGGGGATTCTGAACAATATAGCCTGGAGAGAGAGTTTGAGGATATTGCTGCGGTGGTGGATTCCATAAAAGAGCCGGTAAATTTACTTGGACATTCCTTTGGAGCTCTGCTGGCTTTAAACGCAGCATTGCTAACTGATAACATACGAACATTGATTTTGTACGAGCCCCCCGTAAATGCCGGGGAACATGAACAATTAAACAAAGAGGTGCTTTCGGAACTTAAAGAGCTGCTCGCCAAAGGAGAAAAAGAGCAGTTTCTTATAACTTTCATGCGGATTGTTGGCGGGGCTTCAACTGGGGAAGTTGATAAGCTCAGGAAGGCCCCTAACTGGCAAAACCGGGTTGAAGCAGCCCATGTAATTTTTCGCAGCCTGCAGGGGGTTGGAAGTTACAGGTTTGATTCTAACCGCTTCGCAGGAATGGCAGTTCCCACACTACTTTTAACCGGAAGTGAAACCACTCCCTTTTTTAAAGATGGGATCAGTTTAGTGCATAAAACACTACCTAATAGCCGTATTGTTACATTCGAAGGACATGGCCATGTAGCAACCCTTACTGCCACAAACCTTTTTATTGATGAAGTAATATCCTTTATTAATAATCCCCTGTAAGGGGTTTTTGATTCTTAGGATTTATTGAACCTAAGAAAAGGTAATAATGACAATGTTCGGTTCTTGGGGCAGTAGTAAAGATGGCATACGGAAAACTATATTTGAAGAAGTTAAAAAGCTCTTCCTTTTGTAAAGAAAAATAGATTCAAAAAAGGAGTTGGTTAAATGTCTTTCCATGTCTATGTCAATTTCGATGGTAATTGTCGGGAAGCAGTTGAATTTTACCGGCAGGTTTTTGATGCAGAAGCTCATGAAATAATGACTTTTGGAGAAGCCCCACCCGACCCGGAACTTCCCATACCCGAGGAACATAAAGACCTTGTAATGCACACTGCCTTAAATATATT
>PUKG01000276.1 GCA_003550445.1 Halobacteroidaceae bacterium | reverse complement strand
TTGGGATTCTGAAGGGTTTCTTGAAAATATAATCTTCCGGTCATTCGAAGGTGAAATACCAGTTTTTGATTATTATCAAGGGTAAAAACCAGTAGTTTACCCCTTCGATAACCCCCTGAAAAGGTTTTTCCACAAACCATCCGGGAAAACTTTTCTGCAGAAGGCGGCCAGCCCACTATATCCCTGTGCCTAACCTTTACGGTATTTATTTTTTTCCCTTCTATTTTGGGAAGTAATGATCGGAGTACTGTTTCCACTTCTGGAAGCTCAGGCAAAGGATTATCTCCTCTCTTTTTGATTCTTTCCCTGATCCATCTTAAAACGAATAATTAAGGTTATAAAAAGCACCAGGAAAATAATTAGTTTTGGGAGCAATAGACTTCCTCTTTCAGCTGGTTCTGCAAACCCTACAAAATAAATATAGGTAAAAACAACAGCCGAACCCAGAAGCGTAAGGATAATAAAAAGGATGCCCTTTTTTTGGATAAGAAATTGTAAAAAACCCATCAAAATACCTCCCTCAGGGGATTATATCCTGAATATAATGGGGAATAAAAGAAAAAAATGTATGCCAGTAAATAAATAGCCAGAAAACAATAAACTGCCCTACGGTATCCCTTATTCCTACCCAACCTTTGAAAGATCTAACAAAAAAAATAGCAAATATTGCTGCCAGAGCGGCATTAAGAAGTTCCAGGCCCTGGTCAACATATTTGGGGGTGTAATACCAGCCGGTTTCCTGCAGAAGGAAAATAAAAGCAAAACCGGTAAGAACCACAAGCCAGGTATATTTCGGTAGATCTAATATTTGTCCCAAATAACCCAGACCAAGGAGGATAATAACCAGGAAATGGAACTGAGTAAGGCTGTTAAGAATTGAAAGAAATAGGTTAAGGCCAAGAATATATACTAATCTCTGTAAAGGGTTTTCCAGTCCCAGACCAACAACATACCAAAAGGAAGGTCGAACGGGAAAACGGTTATTAATTGTTTTTACCTCTATCATCCTCTGGTCCTGAAAAAAATTATACCAGAAAACATGGTCGTTTCCATAATTATCAAGAAAAATTTGCGGGGAAAAAGCAGAGTTGGTTCCAATATTTAAACTTACAGGTTCTGTCGGAGTTCCACCAACCCTTTCAGTAGAAAAAAAAGCAATCCGAACAGGAGACCTGATATGGTCTTCCCATGCAATGGAAATCCCGTCTTCTCCGGTAGCAATTGCCGGGCGATGGGCATCTGCCCAATAAGCAATAAGGTTATGGGGACCTTTGTCCATTTCCCCATTTTGGAACCTGGCGTAAAAAATATCCGAGCCCGAACGAAATAGCGCTGCTCCATCTCCCTGGGCATTCCAAACCAGGTGTATATTACCTTCCGAGTCTCTGGTAGCATCTAAGTTTATTTCCAAAACCGGAAGGCCGGCCCGGTCCATCATTGAAACCTGGGATATTGTCTTAATTGGCCCAACAGGTTCTCCCGAGAGATTAAATCGACGGTACTGTAAATCTGCAGAAACCGGATGAAGTTCAACCCAAAACAGGTTGAGAAATCCTTCCTCACCAATAACAAGGCCCCTGTAAGAAAACTTATCGGAAGAAGTAAGTTGAAAGGGTCCAAACTCTAAATGTCCCTTTTCTGATATCCGGGAATAATGAACTTCTAAACCCGTTTCCCCTAAACCCGTCCAGGTAAGGTGCACTCTCCCCTCCCTATCAGTCTTCCCATAAACATTGCTTATTCTCCTTGGAGTTTCAAGAATGGTTTTTTCTTCCAGAAAATCGCCCTGAGAAGAAAAAACCCTATACTTCAAATGCCTTTCCCGATTTACTTCCTCCACCCAGGAAACAATTATTTTTCCATTACTTCCAATAAAAACTTTGGGAAAATCGGCAAAATAAATATTATCATTTACCAAAACTCTTTTCTGATGTTGGGGTTTCTCATCAAGTTTTAGAAAATCAATTACAAGTTCCATATTTCCCCTATGCCCAATTAACCCAGCAATAAAGAATAGTTCCCGGTCCGGGGCAAAAGCTACCCCAAACCTCTGGGAAAAGATACTGTACTGCCCAACAGAGGTTTCTTCTGACCACCCTTCAGGCCACTCTTGCTGTCTGGCCTGAGCGGCTCCGGATAACAAAAAGGAAAAAATCACAATCAGCCCAATTAACCTTTTCACGGGCCATCTCCTTTCCTAGTTAAAAATCCTCCATATCCATCCAGTTGGACCCCATTTTTAGCTCAACCTCCAGGGGCACAGCAAGAGTTATTGCTTCTTCCATTGCCTGGGCTACCTTTTCTCCAACCTTTGCAATATCTTTCCCCGGTACTTCCAAAACCAGCTCATCGTGGACCTGTAAAAGCATCCTAACTTCAGGCCACTTTTCCATTTCTTTATCAACCTTTAACATGGCCAGTTTCATAATGTCGGCGGCAGTTCCCTGGATGGGGGTGTTGATAGCCATCCTTTCAGCAAAATTCCGCCGATGGGGAACCCGGTGGTTGATATCCGGTAAATACCTTTTTCTTTTTAACAAGGTTTCAACATATCCCTTTTCTTTAGCCTGGGAAATGCATTTATTAATATACTCTTTCATTCCAGGGAAACGGTCAAAGTAACGATCCATATATTCCTTTGCCTCTTCCTGAGAGACATTTAAATCCTGGGAAAGCCCATAAGCAGACATTCCGTAAGCCAGACCAAAATTAATAACCTTTGCCCTTCGCCGCAACTCTGCATTTACTTCTTCCGGGGCGACCCCGAAAACCTCGCTTGCAGTTTGGGTATGAATATCAAGGCCCTCTGAAAAAGCTCGACGCAAACCACCTTCACCAACCATATGAGCCAGAACCCTAAGTTCAATCTGAGAATAATCTGCAGCAAGGAGGAGATTTCCCTTATCTGCAACAAAAGCCCGGCGAATTTTCTGCCCTTCGAGAGTTCTAATGGGGATATTTTGCAGGTTGGGTTCCGAACTGCTCAGCCGTCCTGTCGCAGTAACATTCTGGTGGAAAGAAGTGTGAAGGCGCCCGGTTTTTTCATTAACAAGTCCGGGAAGGGAATCAACATAGGTTGATTTTAATTTCGCTAATTGTCGGTATTCAAGGATATATTCGATAATGGGGTGGTGATCTTTTAATTTCTCCAGAATATCTGCCCCTGTTCCGTAACCGGTTTTGGTTCGTTTGAGAACCGGGAGTTCCAGTTCCTCGAAAAGGACTTCCCCTAGCTGTTTTGGCGAGTTAAGGTTAAACTCCCTCCCTGCTAAATCGAACACCTCTTCCTTGATATCTCCCAGGCGATTTTCCAATTCTCCTGACAATTTATCCAAAAATTCCAGATCAATTTTTATCCCATTTGCTTCCATTTCTGCAAGCACTGGAATCAGTGGAGTTTCCACTTTTTTGAGAACTTCAAAGACCTCATTTTTTTCCAGGTCTTCTTTTAGATTGTTTTCAATTTCCGGTAGGTAATGAACCATCCGGGCAAGATTCTCCGAACTTTTCTCATCCTCAATTGTCTCTCCACAAATTCTTTCAACTAGCTGGCCTAACTCCGGGGGAGCATTTCCCGGTTCCTGCAGATATACTGCAAGGGATGTATCAAATAGCTCTCCCTTAATTTCTAATAAACGGTAAACCGGCTTAATGTTATGGCCAAGCTTTGGCAACTCTGGATTAGAGAGAAATTCCCATATTTCGTTTGGAAGCCATCCTCCAGAAAAAACAAATTCTCCTTCCTTCCCCCCTACTGCAAGTTTATCCAATTTGAACTCAAGGGGTCGTTCCCCTTTCAACGTCCAGGTTATTGGCAGTGGAGATCGGGCTTTAAACTTATTTTTGTTATTTGACCAGTCTTCTTCATTTTTTATTTCCAAAAACTCCACATCTTCTTTTTCAGGGAGTTCCCCTTCTTCAAGTGGGAGAGAGTTTAAAAGGCTGGAAAATTGCCACTCCCGGAAAAGCTCCCCAAGTTCGGCCCAGGGAGGGGATGAAAAGTTTTCCAGGTCGGAACCAATTTCTAATTTAAGACCGGTATCAATGGTTACAAGTTTTTTGTTTAATAAGACCAGGTCTTTACTATCCTCTATTGCCTGACCCCTTTTTCCTTTAATTTCGCTTCTGTTTTCCAGGACCTTTTCCAGATTCCCGTATTTTTTTATTAATTGGATTGCAGTTTTTTCACCTACCCCGGGAACTCCCGGGATGTTGTCAGAACTATCCCCCATTAGAGCTTTTACATCAATTAGTTGATGGGGTTTAAGACCGTACCTTTTCTCTAACTGCTCCGGGGTATAATCCACAGTTTCCGTTATTCCCCGTTGGGTATACCTGACCCTGATTTTTTCATCGACCAGTTGAAAGGTATCCTTATCTCCAGTGATAATATAGGTTTCATAATTTTTCTCCTTAAATTCCTGGGCCAGACTTCCCAGAACATCATCTGCTTCAAAACCCTCTACCTCGTAAATGGGTATCCCCATGACCTCCAATAGCCTTTTCAAATCATCGAACTGAGGTCGCAAATCATCGGGGGTTTTTTCTCTTTGGGCCTTGTAATCTGGAAACTCCCTGTGTCGGAAAGTAGGGCTGGGGTGATCAAAGGCAACCCCCAAAAAATCGGGGTTTTCCTCAGTCAGGATTTTCAGAAGAATTTTTGCCATCCCAAAAACTGCCCCCATAGGTTTTCCCCGGGTAGCAAGAGGGGGCATGGCATAAAAACAACGGTGAGCAAGGCTGTGCCCGTCAATAATAAACGATTTTTTTGTCAAGGGTATCAACTCCCAGTCTAACTTATACGATCTTCGGAAAAAAACTTCCCTGTAAATCCTTTTCTTTATTGGACTTTATGATGTAATTATTAAATGAGGGATCAGGGTAAAAAAAGTATACCAATAAACCCACAAAACCATAAAGAATATCCAGCCCATTGCATTATCCAGCTTTAACCAGCGCTTTTCCCCTATTTTCATCAGAATAGAAAATATTGAGGCTAATCCCCCGGCCAGGAAAGGAAAAAACCGGCCGGACCATTCCAGGGAAATAAAATCAAGAGGAGTGTCCTGAAACAAAAACAATCCTGCCATTAAAACCAAGGCCCCGTGTATCGGAAATCTTTCCAGGTTCCCAATTAATTTCCACCTACTGGCAAGGGCAACAATTAAATAGGTTGCAACTGGAGCCAGGAACTTGGTTACAAGAGTTAATAAGGCCCCATAAATCAACCCTACCCCCATTACATAAAGAAAACCAAGGTGAGGGTTGCGCAGGCCAAGCCCCAGTTGATAACCCAAAGGAGCAGACTGAGGATTGGCATTATTTCTGCTTAAAACTTTTAATTGCCCAATTTCATTCTCGCTACGCTGCCAGAAATAATGGATATTTTCTCCCACCCTTAAAATTGACGGGTTAAAGCCACCTGAAGTTGTAATATCCATGGGTTGCGGACCATATTTTATTTCCCCATCTCGGGAAACCTGGAGGTAAAAGGGTCGATACCTTCCTCCCTGCAAATGAACCCAGGCCAGATGGTAACTCTCTGAATTCATTTCCACATCAATAGTTCTTAAGCGAGGAAAGCTGGGGGAAATTCTTTCCGGGCCGCGAGTAATCTCCCCGTCTTCTATTACTACCAAAGAAAAATGTCCAATTTCCATACCCCGCTCCCGGTCCTGCTGGGAAAAAACAAGGCTGATTTTTCCTTCCTCATCAAAAAAAGCTTCCAATTGCCCATCAATAAAGGGGCTTCTATCACCATCAAGTGAAGAGATTGTGGCAATATTTTTGGGTTCCCCTGAAGGATTTCCTGCAGGAGAAAACTGCTGGAAATAACAGTTCATTTCCCACCCATCAACTTTTCGCCAGAAAAGATTAATGTTCCCTTCTCCGTCAAAAACAAAAGTGCTGTTTGTTAAACGTAATTCATCCTCAAGGAGAACCTGAGTTTCTCTAAAAATTTGGCCATCACTAACTACACTGTGCATTAAAACCCCCAGGGGGCGTTCCACATCAGACCAGATAATGTGAATAATTCCCTCTTCTCCTTCTCGAGCATTAACACCACTAATTCGAGAAGAACTTTCCCTTAATACAAGGCTGTCAGTTACCAAACTTCCATCCCCATCAATTTTGGTGTAGAGGAGGCGCTCAACTGTGCGATCTCGCTGAACCCAAAAAAGATGTCGATCTCCCCGGCTATCAACTAAAAGTTCCGGCTGGATTGCATTGAAAAATACGTCAGAAGTATAAATCTGCTCCCCGTTTTCAAATAAAGAAAGGCTTATATTGTTTATACTGTTTCCAAGAAAACCCGCAATTAACTTTTTCCCATCCCTCGTTATTTCCACAGTGTAATCTGTTGAATAACGGCCAAGGCTGGCCATGGTTTCTTCTCGAGACCATCCTGTTGGCCAATCATCCTGGGCAGAACTCAAGCCGCTTGAAGCCAAAAAAACCAATAAAAAAATCACGGCCTTAAAACCCATCAGAAAATATTCCCCCCTAAAAGAACTTACCCGGCCCAGAAAAAAGTCACCCGGAATTGTCTACCCGGATTCCCTCCTGAATCGGCTACCTTAAAAGATATTTTCCCTCTACAAAAAACTTTTTCATAATTTTTCTTTTTGGGCCGGAGCTAAAAACTCCGGCCCAAGAGTTAACCCAATATTTTTTTTGCAATGTCAACAACTTTATCCACTGTAAATCCCTTCTCCGCCATAACAACGTCGCCGGGAGCGGAGAGGCCAAATTCATTAATTCCCAAAATCTCACCTTCTGGGCCAACAAAACGCTCCCAGCCCATTGGGTAAGCTGCTTCAACTGCCAGGCGTTTCTTCTTTCCTTGAGGAAGGACCTGATTCTTGTACTCCTCGGGCTGCTCCTCAAAAAGCTCCCAACTCATTACACTCACTGCTCTCACAGCAAAGCCTTCCTTTTCCAGTTCTTCTTTGGCTTCAACAATCAATTTAACTTCCGAACCGCTGGCCAAAAGGATAATATCGGGATCCTTCCCTTTTGTCTCGGTTATTACATATGCTCCCCGGCCCGCATCTCGGGAACTTCCTTCAAGCTGAGGCAATTTCTGTCTCGTTAAAATTAATGCCGTAGGTCCATCCTGACGCTGAAGGGCTTTTTTCCATGCTGTTTCAGTTTCTCTTCCATCTGCAGGTCTTAAGACATTAAGGTTGGGGATTGAACGAAGCATTGCAAGATGTTCTATCGGCTGATGGGTTGGCCCATCCTCTCCAACCCCAATACTATCATGGGTAAACACAAAAACTACAGGAATTTTCGAAAGTGCCGCAAGACGAATTGAGGGTTTCATGTAATCAGAAAAAACCAGGAATGTAGATGCAAATGGGCGAAGCCCACCATGAACGGCAATTCCATTAACAATTCCAGCCATTGCATGCTCCCTTACTCCAAAATAAACATTGTTTCCTTTTCGGTTCTCCCGGGTAAAATCACCTTTTCCTTTAAGATAAGTCTTGGTAGAAGCATTTAAATCTGCAGATCCTCCAAACATATTGGGAAGAAATTCAACCAGCTTTTGCATTATTTCTCCCGAAGCTGCCCGGGTTGCGACTGGATCCTTAAAATCAACCAGTTCTTTTTTATTCAACTCTTCTGGCAAGCGGGGATCGTGCCACTTTTCCCATTCTGCCGCTTTTTCAGGGTAACGGGTTTTATAATCCTTCCACCGCTTTTCCCATTCTTTCTTACCCATTTCAAGTTTTCTCTGAAGTTCCTCAAAATGAGCTTTAACCTCTGGAGGGATAAAAAACTCTTTATCAACCGGCCAGCCAAGGTTTTCTTTAGTGGCTTTAACTTCTTCTGCCCCTAGAGGTGCTCCGTGAGCTGCGGCCTTTCCTTCCTTGCCCGGGCTTCCATAACCGATTTTTGTCCTAACTTTAATTAGTGATGGTTTTTCTTTATCGGCTTTTGCTTGAGATATTGCTTCGGCTATTTTCTCGATATCCTGACCCTCTTCAACGGTTAAAACCTGCCAGCCAAAGGCTTTAAATCTTTTGCAAACTTTCTCAGAAAATGTTAAATCCGTTGGTCCATCAATGGTTATTTCGTTATCATCGTAAAAACAGATTAATTTATTTAAGCCCAGATGACCTGCAAGGGAAGCAGCCTCACTGGTAATGCCTTCCATCATACACCCGTCTCCGGCATACATGTAGGTATAGTGATCAATTATTTTTAAGTCAGGTTGGTTAAATTCTGCCGCAAGGCGCTGTTCGGCAATGGC
>PUKG01000209.1 GCA_003550445.1 Halobacteroidaceae bacterium | reverse complement strand
CCCAGGATAATTTCCCGGGAAGGAATTCCAATTACTTCTCTTTCGGGAAACAGTTCTTTAATCAATCTGAGCGCTGGTTTATCATTTGGGTCGGAGAAAGTGGGCACTATTGCCGCTCCATTGGCCAGGTAAAAATTAACATAAGATGCAGGCAAGCGCCTTCCTTTTTCTCTTTCCAGGTGAGTTCTTGAACAATCAATACCCTTTATTTCTTCCTCGGTCATATAAAGGGGTCCTGGTTGATGGATTTTTTGGATTTTTATCTTTCTTCCCCTGGCGTCAACGGTTTCTTTTAATCGTTCATAAGCCTTTTTGGAAATCTCATATTGGGGGTTACTTTTATCATCCGTCCAGGTGAGGAGAACTTCTCCGGGTTTTATAAAACAGGCCAGGTTATCAATATGACCGTCTGTTTCATCATTGTACACACCATCTTGAAGCCAGATAATTTTCTCTACGTTTAGATAATCCTTAAGAAAATTCTCAATTTCTCCCCGGTTTAATTGGGGATTTCTATTTGGGTTTAATAAACATTGTTCAGTTGTCAAACAGGTCCCTTCACCATCTACATGGATGGAACCACCCTCTAAAACAAGGGGGGCCCGGTAACAATCCGTTCCCTCTATTTCCGAAATCTTTCCGGCAATTAATTCATCCTGATCCCAGGGGAAATAAGCTCCGTCTTCCAATCCTCCGTAGGAATTAAATTTCCAATCTATGGCTCTTATTTCATTACCTTTTTTGACAAAGGTTGGACCGGTATCCCTAACCCAGGAATCATTGCTGGAAAGCTCAACAACACGGATTTTGGAACTCAAAACCGCCCGGGCATTCTTGTATTGTTCTCTGGAAACACCAACTGTTACAGGTTCAAATTTACTGATTTCTTCAGCAACCTTTGCAAAAGCTTTTTGGGCTGGTTTTGCCCCAAATCTCCAATTGTCAGGACGTTCAGGCCAGATAATCCAGCAGCCTTTATGGGGTTCAAATTCTCCCGGCATTCGGAACCCATCTGGAGCAGGTTTCGAATTCAAGAATTCTACCAAGACCTTTCACTCCTTTGGCCATACAACTAAGATCTTAAATTACTACAATTATTCTTCTTCATTCCCCCCTTTAATCCTTTTCAAAACTAAGTAAAACCAGAAAAAAACCGGGTTTTAGCCCCGGTTTAGGTTTTTACTATTCGATCCATTTTAAATTTATTTGTCTCTTCTCGCCAGCGAGCTGAAATTTTATCAAGCTGGTTAGCAATTTCTCCATTTATAAGGTGTTCAGCATCTGGATGGGTTGGTTTTGCTCCACTTTCTTTTATTACTTCCCTTAATACTTCCGGATGGTCTATTATCGGACAGGGCATCAGGTAGTTTTCACTGTAGGGATGCCTTTTCTGCATTGCCTTGAAAAGAGGATTCTGCAGGACCTCCTCCAGGCTCTTTCCCCTGATATTGTCTGTTGCAAAATGGGCAAAGGCGCATGGTTCAACATCCCCTGCAGCATTTATGTGGAAATAAAGCCTGCCTCCCGCAATACAGCCCTGGGTTGCTTCACCATCATTCCAAAAGTCTGCAATAAGTATTGGTTTTTCACTGCGCAACCTGCCGACCCTATCTATAAGGCCCCTTCTTTGCTCTGCCGAAAGCATCAGGTTTGTATCCGAATCCCTGCCTACGGGAACATAGTGAAAACTCCACATGTAAACTGCACCTTCGTCTACAAGCCAGTCAATATAATCATCATTAAATAATATGTCCACATTCTCACTGGTTGCAGTTACCGAGGCGCCAAAGTAAATTCCGTTCTCCCGCATTAAAGCCATTGAATTCCTGATTTTTTCAAAAGTTCCTTTACCCCTTCGGGCGTCTGTTTCTTTTTCCCAGCCCTCAAGGCTAAAGGCGGGAGAGATATTTGCCATCTCACCCATTCTTTGGGCTGTTTTTTCATCAATTAAAGTTCCGTTGGTATAGGCCATAAAGGCCATGTCCTGGTGGTCGGAAATTATATCCAAAAGCTGGGGATAGGCAAAGGGCTCTCCGCCGGAAAGGACAACCCAGTATATCCCTAACTCCTTGGCTTCTCTTAGAATCCTGTCAAATAATTCGGGTTCCAGGCTGTCTGCTTTGCTGTAATCCTGGGCCCAACACCCCGGGCAACGCAGATTGCAAGCTGCAGTGGGGTCAATAAGGATCAGGGAAGGAACAGATACTCCCAACTCTTTAGCTTTTTCTACTCTTATCCTCTGGCCATCCAGCATACCATTTCCAACCCAGTTAATCATAAACCGGGAAAGCATTTGAGGATTTTTCGATAGTCTTCGAGCCTGCTCTTTTACCTGTTCATTATCCTTAAAATGTTCCCGCAAAAGCTTTATTTTTCTTTTCTGTTCCCGGTCAAAAGCCAATCTTTCGGCAAAATCCAGCAAAACAAAAAGGTTTTTATCCGGGTCTTGGGCAAGGTAATGAACTGCTTTGTCCAGTGCCAATTCCCGGGCAACTCGTTTTACCTCTAAGTAAGCCATTTGGCTCCCTCCTTACTTTTTGAACCCTTTGTTTCACCCATCACACCAGGAAATTTTGTTATCACCTCTTCCGGAATTTTTTCAAAACATTTCGATTAATTTGTATTTTGATTTTACTAAATTTTGCTACAAACGTCAAATATTGATATATTTACTATTTTGATTGAAAAGTCACTTCTCCGAACAAACAGGCCTCTGTCGCCCTCCCCCTTCCGGACTTTCCATGGCCGGCCGAAAAATCTCTTTTTCCAGAAAAACTTCCAGTTTTTCCAGTCCTTCCTTATCGAGAGAATAAAAACCCCAACGCCCTTCTCTTCTAACTTTAATTAACCCCGCTTTTCTAAGAACCATCAAATGATGAGAGATCGCCGCCTGAGAAAGGTCAATTTCCTCAATTAGCTCGCAAACACATTTCTCTCCGCCTGTTAAAATTTCGATTATTTTCAGCCGCCCTTTTTCTCCCAGGGCCCGAAAAACATCTGCCAATTGATCCATAATAACCTCCATAGAAATACATTTCAATTTAACCATATACTATTTTATCACCTTTAAATTAGTGGTGTCAATAAGTTGGTACCTGAAAAAACCCCGGAAAAACCGGGGTTTTTTCTTTAAATATTAATTGTGAAATCACTTTTAAAACACCTTAAAAGAAGCTGGCAATCAACACCTTCTATCCCATCAATCACATAGACTTTTTCCTGTAAAAATTCGTTTAAACTTTCCGTGCTCTCCAGGAAAGCATGGGCTTGAACTGCAGCCGAACCAGTTTTCTGGTAGATTGTTTTAATTTCATCCCTGGCCTTTAGTTCACCTATTACTTCCTGGATTTTTTCGGGTTTTACTTCAATTTCCAGAAAAGCAGGTATTGGATAACCAACTTTCGAGGCATTAACCACAGTGGTAAATTGGGAAATAATCCCTTCCTTTATCATGTTGTTTATTCTTTCTCTTACCGCAACCCGAGAAAGGTGAATCTTTCTTGCCAGTTCGGCGTAGGATATACGGCTATCTTCCGTCAGGTGTTCAAGTATTTTTCTGTTAACCTCATCCAAGCCGTGAAAACGCAATGGTACTCCCCCCTCAATCCAAAAAATTTCTGATTTTTTCCTTAGAACTCTGAAGCTAGTTCTTTTCAGCAAACTCCCCCAAACCAAGTTCATAAAGTCTCTCCGGAAGGGGTTTTCCTGTTTCAGGATCCCATCCCATCATTTTATAACGAAGGTGAATGGCTTGCTGGAACTTTTCTTCATCAATTCCTCCCTTCCCCTCAAGGGGCCCATTATTAAAGTTCTGGAAAAACCTTTTAGGTAACCTATCATCATCAGGGGTAAACCCTTCCCTGAGGTTGAAAATCCTGGCAAGGTGAATTGTCCGTTCTGCAGCTTTGAAAAGCTCCCAGAGGGAAACCGGCCAACCGGTAATTGCCTTAACCAGATCCACCATCATCTCCACAGGAATGGGGCCCCGGGGGACAAACCCAAAGGTACAAAAACCAAGCATGTCCACAAGGCTCCAGTAAAGGTCCATGTAATAAAAGAGCCTTACTTTTTCAGGACCCAGGCTTAAGGGATCCACAGGTTCAAAAACCCCCAACATAGAACCCTCTTTAATCCCCGGGCTATCTTTGGTAGCAAAAACAGTATCGTGAGGAGCAACAATGTGGTCAGCACCATAATCTGAAAGGGCATATTGAAGCCCAACCCCAGTTTTTATCCGGGGATCATGCATGGGGACCTCCTGACCTTTAACTTCCAGTAAAAAGTCTTCTCCTTCAAGGCCGAGTTCCTGGGCAAAGCGTTTACTTCCCCGGGCGATTTTTTCTCCAATTCCCTGCCTCTTTACAACCTTTTCAATTAGTGGAATTAAAACCTCCCCATTGCCAAATGTAATATCCAAACCGTCACATTCCTCTTTTGAAATATGTCCCCTTTCAACTGCTTCCATAACCCAACCAATAGTCATTCCCAGGGAAATTGTGTCCAGGGCATAGCGGTTACAAAGTTCATTTGCTTTGGCCAAAATATAGGGATCGGACACTTCCAATATTGAACCTAAAGCTCCAATTGTTTCATATTCAGGGCCCCCAAAACGTGGATCAACCTTAAATTTTTCGTTTTCTACCTTTGCCCTTCTTTTGCATCTTATGGGGCAAGAGAAACATCCCTTGGGTTCAATGTAGATTGTTTTGTGGAGATTTTCGGCAGATATTTCTTCACCTCGGGAAAAAACACCTCGGGTCCAGTTCCTGGTTGGTAAAGCTCCAACTTCCTGGAAAGTTCTCACCAGGGGAATGGTGCCATGCCTGCGGAGAATTTCCCCAAGAGGTTTTTCAATACCCTCCTTGGCTGTCCAGGTGTTGATTTCCTTTACTTTTTCGGGATCACTTGTTGTAACTTCTCCTGTCCCTCGAACAACAACTGCCTTTAAATTTTTGGACCCCATAACTGCCCCGAGACCATTTCGGCCATTGAAATGGGCAAGTTCGTTTACAATGTTGGCATATAAAACTCCATTTTCCCCAGCAGGGCCAATTTGCAATACCCGAGCCCGAGATTCTTTCAGTTCTTTTCTGATAATGTCCTGGGTTTCCCCGGTTTCAAGCCCCCATAAATGGCCTGCTTCTTTAATTTCAACCGAACCATCTTTTATCCAAATATATACAGGACCAGGAGCTTTACCCATGATGAATATCGCGCCAAAGCCAGCTTTTTTAAGTCCCGGAGCCCAGAAACCTCCAGCCTCACTTTCACCGAAAGCCCCGGTTAAGGGTGATTTAGAACAAACAATTACTCTTGGCATTGCAGGACCTCTTGCCCCAGAAATAACGCTGGTAGTAACTGCAAGAATATTTTCCGGACTTAGGGGGTCGGTTTTGGGTTTAAGATTTCTCAGAAGATAGGGTAAAGCCCAGCCCCTCCCTCCTAAAAAAGTTCTACAAAAAACCGGATCTGGTTCTTCAATCCAGATTTTTGAATTTGAGAGATCAACAAACAAAAATTTATTTTCATTGGTTTTCATGGTTCAACCTCCTACAGATAAAGGGAGAATTCCTATTTCATCTCCAGTTTCAAGTTTTTTACCCCGTTCAGCAATTTTCCCATTGTGCAAAATTGTATAATAACCCGGGCCTCCAGGAAGAGGAAGGTTTTCCATGAACTCACCCAGTTCAATTCCTTCCCTTGCTTTGACCTCCTCGGGCAGTTTTTCCCCGATTCCCCGCTGATCTCGTATTTTTACAAGTATCTGTTTTTCCTCCATTTGTTTTTCCAAAACCTCTCTTTTTTCAAAAATTCTTTTTTTTCTCTTCCAATCCTGCAAAAAATTTATTTTTACCAATAAAACCTACCAGAAAGTATTGTAAAACAAATATTTTAATTCCCTAGTGTTTGTTGCCATTTACCTTTCCATTTCAACGAGGACCTTCTTAACTCCCCTTTTTCCAGCAAACTCAATTGCTTCGATCCCCCTGGATAATGGAAACACTTTGTCTATCATTTTTTCCACGGGAAGCCTTCCTTTTTGTAAAAGTCGAAGAGCAGGCCCAAAAGGTCCGCAACGGGAACCTATTAATCTTATCTCTTCTCGAACCAGAACACCAACATCTAAATTAGTTTGTTCTGCAACCGTGGTTTTTAAAACAATTGTCCCTCGGGGGTTTATTATTTTTAAAGCAAACTCTAAACCTTTGGGATTTCCGGTACAATCGACCAAAAAATCCATTTTCCCCTGGAAATCTTTTGCTATTAAACCCTGGATCCCCAGGGGTTTTAGAATTTTCATTTTTTCCGGGTGATTTCCTAACATTATCGTTTCAATCCCTGCTTCCGCCAAAACCATTGCTACCAGTAAACCAAGCTTCCCATCTCCAAGAATTCCTACAGAACTGGATGGAGGTATATGAACCTGTTCCAGGATTTCCAACCCTGCAGCAAGGGGTTCGGTAAAAACCGCATCCTTATCCGGAACCTCTTCTGGAACAGGGAAAATGTTTTCTCGGGGAAGGGTAACATACTCAGCAAAAACCCCATTCCTGTTCTTGATTCCAGGAACTTTCCTTTCCGGACAATGGGTTTTAAGTCCCCTTCGGCAAACCGAGCAATCACCGCAGGAAATATTTATTTCCCCAACAACCCTTTTCCCTTCCAGTTTCCCCTCTGGATCCTTTTCCACAACTCCAACAAACTCATGACCCATGATTCCCGAAAAAGGAACATATCCCTTAACCATTTCCAGGTCAGTACTGCAAATACCACCATAAATTACCCGGATCAGTAATTCCCCCGGGGAAACAATTGGGATGGGAGTTTCCTTTAGCAGAACCTTACCTTTTTCTAAAACAAGGGCTTTAACTGTAATCACCACCAGGTTTCATGCGGGAAATATTCTCCTTAAAAGGTGCCTTTATGATTCCTTTTTCAGTAATAATTCCCTTTATATTTTCTGAAGGCGTCACATCAAAGGCAGGGTTAAATACTTCAATTTTTTCCGGGGCAATGGGATTTCCCTCCCAGTGAGTAATCTCCCGGGGGTCTCTCTCTTCAATAATAATGTCCTCGCCTTGGGGAAGGTCAAAATCAATAGTGGATAGGGGGGCAGCAATATAAAACGGAACGTGGAAATGCTTTGCCAGCTGAGAAAGCATAAAAGTTCCAATTTTGTTTGCCGTATCTCCGTTAGCAGCAATTCTGTCCGCCCCAACAATAACTACATCAATCTCCCCTTTTTTCATTAAAACCGCAGCAGCACTATCAACTATAAGGGTAGCGGGTATTCCTTCTTCCAATAACTCAAAAGCATTTAACCTTGCTCCCTGTAAACGCGGCCGGGTTTCATCAACAAAAACCTTTATGTCTTTCCCCTTTGCATGAGCCGCCCTTATTACTCCAAGGGCAGTGCCATAACCAACCGTTGCAAGAGCTCCCGTGTTACAGTGAGTAAGCACCCTGCCATTTTGAGGAATTATTTTTTGCCCATGTTCTCCGAGCTTTTTATTTATCTCTACATCCTCTTTGGCTATCTTTTGGGATTCGGAAAATAACTCCTGTAATAGATCTTTTCTTCCCAGACCTTTTTTCGCTTCCATAACCTTTTTCATTCTTCGAATCCCCCAGATTAAATTAACTGCAGTCGGTCTGGAATCCCCAAGTTCTTCCAGGGCTTTTTTAAAATTTATCTGGAATTCTTTTTCTTCTAAATCCACGAATTCCCTTACGGCAAGATAAACACCGTGAGCCGCGGCAGCTCCAATTGCGGGTGCTCCCCGAACTACCATTTCTTTTATTCCAAAAATCACCTTCCTATAATCAGAAGCTTTAAAGTACTCAATTTTTTGGGGAATTTTGCGTTGATCCAAAAGTTTTAAACAATCCTCTTCTAATATCATAGTGTCCCACTTCAAAAAAATCCCTCCTTAATTTTTTCCGAAATATTTTATCCTCAAGCGGTTTTTCTTATTAATACCGAAATTTAAAGATAACCAAGAAGAAAAAGAAAATGTTTGTCTCATAGAGAACTTATAACTAATAATCCCCAATAGGTTCAGAAAAAAAACAGAAAAGTTTTAGTACTCCGCAAATATTAATTATCTGTAATTCATTATTGAAACCATTTTTTTGCCTTCTTTTAATTTTCCGTTTTTTGAAAACCTTTTTCCTTTCTCCTTCTACCCCTTAAGAAGCATTTCCTTCCATTCCATTTATTCTAATAAGAATTAATATAATTAAAAAAGCCAAAATTAAAAATTTTTTTCTTTATTTTTGCAGGAAATTATTTTTTTTGTCGAAATTAATAAGTATAGGTAGCAACTCATCAGTGATGAGCGACTAGCAAATTAT
>PUKG01000207.1 GCA_003550445.1 Halobacteroidaceae bacterium | reverse complement strand
CCTGGATTTCCTGGAAGGAGAGGAACCTGATTTCAGGGGAGATTTCCGATTAAGCTCGGGGCAGTTTTGGATCGGGGCGATTGAGGAAGAGATAAAAGCTTTATCCGGAGAGTTTGAAATTTCACCTGATAGGATTTTTGTAAAAAACGGGATGGGATCTCTAGAAGGATTAGATGTTAAAGTTGATGGCCACTATCTTATAAAAGATGAAAAATTTGGCCTTACCCTTGATTTAGACAGGTTTGAACTTGAAAGGATTCAGGACCTTCTTGCAAGAACCGGTTACTGGGACGAGGGATTGCCGGATGTTTCGGGAGAAGGAAACCTGTCCCTGAACCTAAAGGGCGACCTGGACAATCCTCAGGGAGAAGGGGAACTAAATCTAACCCGGGGAATGGTGGGCTCTTTTGCCTTTACTGGAATTAATAGTAATGTAATTTACCAGGGCGATACTCTGGGAAAAAACCCTGATTTGGAGATTGAATTTTTCATTGAACGAGGTTGGGAAGAAGACGTTGGTTTTAGCGGTATGGAAGGGATCCTGTTTTTTAAGGGTGATACCTTTACCCAGAATCCTGTTTTTGATCTGGATTTTTCCCTGGAGCATGGCTGGGTGGAAGAAGGTGAAATAACCGGGTTGAAAGGATTTTTGTCATTCAAAGGCGATACCCTTACCCAGAATCCTGTTTTTGATCTGGATTTTTCCCTGGAGCATGGCTGGATGGAGGATATGGAAATAGCAGGACTGGAAGGGCTGATGACTTTTAAGGGTGATACCTTAAACCGGAATCCTGATGTAAAGCTGGACTTTTCTCTTGATCGGGGATTGGGTAATCAGGGTGAAATCTCAGGAGTTCAGGGATCCCTTTTCTATCAAGACCAGGCCTGGTTAGAGAATCCCTTTGCTGAGTTAAGTTTATTTGTTTCGGGGGGTAAGGTAGATCAAATTGAATTCTCCCGCCTGGAGGGTTTTTTATCCTACCAGGAGGAACTCCTCAGCATTCAGGAAGTTAAAGGAGAAATTGCCGGGGGAATTTTTTCTATAGATGGCCAGGTTGGGTCGGAGGTTTTGCTAAAAGCAGAGTTTGCGGATCTGAGTCCCGAGTTCTGGCCTGAAGAATACTTCTGGCCAGAAGAAATAGGGCGCCGGGGAGACATTGATGGAAGGGTTATGGTTTCGGGCCCGTTAAATGACCTGGAAAAAATGAATATGGCCGGAGAGATCCGCTGGGAAGATCCTTTTTTAGCAGGGATGGGTTTCCAGGATATTGAAGGTGTGTTCTGGGTTGATGAACAGAAAATTTTCCTTAACCATTTGGTTTTGAATGATCCAACGGGGGGTAGAATAGAAGTCCAGGGGAGGACGGATTTTTCCCTGGAGAGATTTGATTTTCAAATAATGGCTTCAACGATAAACCTTGAAAATTATCCAATGATTGATGGTTTTTCTGGGGAAGTAAATTTTGATGGCAGGGCTTCAGGCTCTCTGGAGAAACCATTTTTGAGTGGTTCTTTTTCCGGAAGAGATCTTTTTTGGGGAGAGGAACCTCTTGGGAATATAGATGGAGAGGCTGAATTTCGGGAAAACAAAATTTTCTTTGAGCAGGTTAACCTGGTCCATCCCTGGGGTGAAGCTCAGGTTTCGGGGGATATAGATTTAAGCAGAGATGAACCCGAGGTTCAATTAATAGTGGATGCATTTGGTCCCTGCCTCTCACCAGTTATTGAAGAATTTGATTTGCCACTGGAACTATGTGGTGAGGTTCGGCTTGCTCTTGAACTTGAGGGAGACCTTTCTGATCCCAAAGCCCGGGGGAATTTTGAATTAACCCAGGGATATTTGGCCGAACAACCTTTTAACTATATTCGGACTGATTTTTCCTGGGAAAATGAAACAATTAAATATTCGGACCTTGTAATTAGTGCTGCAGGTGGTTTTCTGCGGGGAGAAGGTATCTTTCGTTTTCCCGGAGAGATTGAGCTTGTTCTTGAAGGGGAAAAGGTAGCATTGGGTGAAATTAGAGAGTGGGAAAAACTTTTTCCCCAGATGCAGGGAGATGCTTCATTTAATTTAGAAGCAAAAGGTTCCTGGCCGGATTTTGCAGCAAGTGGTTTTTTGCAGGTAGAGAGTATCTTGTTTGAGGGTGAATACCTTGGGGATATCGAAGGGGACTTTTCCTTTGCTGATGGCTTTCTGGATTTGGGGGATCTTGCCCTGCAAGGACAGGAAGGCAGGTATTCCATACAAGGACAGGCCCAGTTATTACCCCTGGGAGAACTGGACCTGGTTTTAACAACTGAGGAAGCTTCCCTGGAAAGGCTGCTTGCAGTGGCGGGATTGGAAGAATTCTGGTTTCCCATGATACCGGTTACCCTTGCAGGAGAGGTTAGGGTAAATGGAACTTTTGAACGCCCCCGTTTTGATGTTGCTGGAACTGCTTTTTATCCCGCGGGAGAACTGGAGGTTGTAGGGGGAGGTTACCTGGATGGACCTTACGAAGCAAAAATTCAGGGTCCCGTGGATTTTGATCTGATCTCCCAATTCCTTCCCGATGACCTGGAAGTCCGGGGTAATGGAGAAGTGGAAGTTTTTATTAACTATGATGAAACCTTGAAAATTTCGGGGAATAATATTCTTAAAAACCTTGCCTTTAATGGGGTTTCTTTTACTGAGGTTAGCGGAATTTTTGACTGGAAGGGAGATCAACCTGTTTACCTTGAGCAAAAATTATTAAGGCCAACCGGGGAATCCCTTGAAATAAAAGGGAATATACCTCTTGAACCGGACCAACCCGGACTTGATCTTCATGTTCTTACAGACGGTTTTGACCTTGCTTTTCTGGCAGGATTTAATCCCTTTCTGTTATCTCTGGAAGGAAAAGCCACGGTGGATGCAAAACTAAAAGGTTCATTGAATGATCCCCAACTTGAGGGTAGAGGGGGCATGGAAGAAGGAGCTTTTGAATACTTTAACTTGCCAGGGAGAGTTGAGAATATTTCTGGCGAGGTGAATTTTTTGGGAAGCGAGATGATCATGGAAAATGTCCAGGGTAAGTATAGTGAAGGTGGGGACCTTGCTTTAACCGGAAAAATTGTTTTTTCAGGTTGGCATCCGGATTATTATGACCTGCTTTTAACGGCAGAACAGCTTCATATAAATCATGGGACCATTGATGGATATGGGAACGGTGAAATTACCATTACCGGTTCTTATTTTGAACCAGCGCTGGTTGGGTACCTGGATGTTTATGATACGGTTATTGGGATCCCATTTGACTGGCCCCATGAAGAACCCGATGAAGAACCCGAGGTTGACCCTTATTTGGAGCTAACATTTCGTCCGGCAGGCAATATTAGAGTTAGGGATGGAAATTTTGATGTCCAGGTTCAGAGCGGAGAACTGGTTCTGGACAATCGTACGGGGGAAATAGAGTTAATTGGAGAAGTGGTTTCTCGCCAGGGGAATATGAATTTTTATAACACCAATTTCCGTCTCATTGAAGGAAGGGCCCGTTTCCTGCGTTTTGGGGAATCAATTCCAAATATTACCGCAACAGCCCAAACGCAAGTCCGTGATACTCAGGTTAATGTTCACCTTGACGGCCCTGCCCTTGATATGAACATGAGGCTGGTTTCACAGCCCCCAATGGAAGAACAGGAGATAATAGACTTACTGGTTTACCGTGGGGGTCTCGGTGAACTTTTACGCGGAGATTTACCCGGAGCCTTCAGGCAGGAATTGTGGAGGATTCTTGGTGAAACTTTCCGCACGAGTTTCCTTGTTGAACTTCAGAGCACCATTGGGGATTTTCTGGAACTTGATGAGTTTTTAATAACCCCCATTTTTCTTGGAGAAGAAGAGAGAATTGAGTTTTACGTTGGAAAAGCAATTACCGACCGTGTTTATATAACCTATACCCAGGACTTTCGGGGAGACGGCAGCAGGAGAAGATTTTCCCTTGAGTACCGCCTGCTTGATAATTTAATGTTCAGCGGTAGCGTCCAGGACGAAGGACAGTTCCAGCTTGGTATTGAGTTTAATCGTCCGTTTTAGGAGGGCTTTTTTTGAACCTGCAGAGAGCAAAGATAATCCAAAAAGAAAACGAGAAAAACCTCTGGACCGCTTACAAAAAAAAGGGTTGCGAAGAAAGCCGAAACGGGCTAATTATCAATTATCAACCTCTTGTTTATCGTGAGCTGGGGTCTCTTTCTTTCAGGCCCGACCAGCGTCTTGACTTAATCCAGGAAGGGACAGTTGGTTTAATTGAAGCCGTTGACGGATTCTGTCCCGAACGAAATTTCCTATTTTCCACCTTCGCCAGATACAGAATCAGGGGAAGAATGTTAAATTACCTGGAAAGGAAAATGGAGAATTACCCTTATGAAGACGACTGGGAAGATAAAATTCCCGGGGATGAAGATTTACAGGGTGATGTTGAAACCCTTTTTCTTACAGAGGAATTGAAAAAAAACCTAGCCTGGCTGCCTACGAAGGAAAGGGAGGTTCTTGAGAGTTTGGTCATTAAAGATCTCCCTGCTCAGGAGGTTGCATCACGACTTTCCGTTACAACTTCCTATTTATACAGGTTACGCAAAAAAGCCCTACGTCGCCTGAGGGGTAAGATGAGTAAATTGATGAGCAATAAAAAGTAATTGGGCGATATTTTGCTGTTAAATTGTAATGGACCGAATTTTTGGTCTTAAGGAAGGGAAAATCTCCCTTTTTGGCTATTCGCTTTTTTCCTTTTCTCCGGATAATTTCAGCAGGAGGTGAGGAGGATTGAAGCCACTTAGGAAAAGGATTTTGGGCCGACTCCAGAGAGGCCAAAACTGGCTTGATCAGGCTCGAGAAGAATTTGAGCAGAATCGGCCCCGGGCAGGGGAGAGAAAACTTGAACTGGCGATGGCTGAACTCCGCCTTGCTCGAGAAAAAAGTGAGTTTTGGGGGTGGCAGCAACCAAGGAGAAAAAGGAGAATGTTTCCCCTGGTAGCTGGGCTTTGTTGTGTTTTTTTACTTGTGGGGGTATTTTTTGTTTTTTATCCCGGAAATCCGAATTACCGTCCGGAGATTGCAGAAAGTTTAGAAGTGGAGAGACAGCTTTCCCTCCCCATTGAATATGGTTCTCGGAGGAGAGAACCCAGAATTTTGGATAACGAGGATTTGAACTCCATTGCATCTTACCGTTTGGAAAGAGAAATTGAGGGGTTAATTGTCCCCGCGGACCTTTGAATAAAGGAGGAATTGTCTTGATAAAAAGAAACCTTACACTTGTTCTATTAATTTTGCTTCTGGGAGGGGTTGCCCAGGCCAATGTTGGGCCTAACACGGTTACGGATATCCAGGTTGAGGGTAATGAATTTATACCTACCCAGGATATTATGGAAGTAATTGAAATTGAAATCGGCGATGAAGTCGATGGCACTATTCTCCGCAACAATATGGAAAAAATATATGAAATGGGATGGTTTTACGATATCTTCGTTGACTATGAACCCTATGAAGGCGGTCTTCGCCTGATCTTTCAGGTTATGGAGAATTTTGAAATCAAAGGAATTGAATTTGAGGGAATTACCGTTTATACCGAGGAGGAAATAAAAAAAGAACTTGAGCTGGAAATTGGTTATGTCCTTAATACAAGGAAGCTCAATGACGATTTGCGAAGACTTGAACAAAAATTCCAAGATGATGGTTACATTTTGGCCCGAATAACGGACGTTCAGCTCAGCGAAGAAGAGCAAGTGCTTTTTATTACCATAAATGAGGGTTTTTTAAACGAAATTAAAATAAAAGGGAATGAAAAAACCCGTGATTATGTAATTGAAAGGGAATTTGTGATTGAAGAAGGAGAAGTTTTTAATGCACAAAAAGCCCAGCAAACTCTCCAGAACATTTATAACCTGGGTTTCTTTTCCGAGAATATTTCGTCAAGCCTGGATCCTGTGGATCCAGAAGAAAACCTCTTCGATTTAATTATTGAACTTGAGGAAACTGATACTGGAAACCTTGGTGCGGGAGGAGGATATAATACCCGGGATGGTTTTTACGGGTTTCTTGATGTCCAGGAAAGAAACCTCTTGGGAAGGGGTCAGGAGATTGGAGTCAGGGCAGAAATAGGGCGTAATCGAACCTATGAAATATATTTTTCTGAACCCCACCTTATGGAAACACCTTATTCAATAAGTGCAAACCTAAGGAGAAGAGTAGAGCACGATTCTCGAGATATAACTATTGACGATGAGGATGTTAAAGTTGATACCCGGGAAATTCGCCAGGGAGGTTCAATTACCCTGGGAAGGCAGCTAACAGACATCCTTAGACTTTCAGGAACTGCAAGGATTGAACATTCAAGGATAACCTACGAGGATGATATTATTTCTCCCCTAACAAGCCAGCTTCGGGCTCTCAGCTTTACAGCCCGCCGAGACACAACCGATGTCCCATTCTCCAGACGCCTAAGCCCTACCCAGGGAGGGATTGAAATCGGTACAATCGAAATGGCCGGTTACCTTTTGGGAGGTAGTTATGACTTTACAAAATTAACT
Source organism: Halobacteroidaceae bacterium (assembly GCA_003550445.1). GTDB lineage: Bacteria > Bacillota > Halanaerobiia > B1SED10-174 > B1SED10-174 > T1SED10-26. Next base: position 1,831 of record PUKG01000207.1, on the reverse strand, counting down.
GGAGAAATCAGACGGTTTTATCCGGGGTTTGAGGATGACCATAATTGGGCTCTTAGGTTAAAAACCGCAACAATGTTTGGACCTGATCTGGGCAATATTCCCCGAAACGAAACTTTGCATGTAGGGGGTCCTGATACGCTGCGGGGTTATGATTTCAGGCATTTCGAAGGTCACCGAATGATACTATTTAATACAGAATACAGGTTCCCAATTTATGGGATATTCCAGGGCGCTGGTTTTATCGATATGGGTTATGCCTGGGAAGAAAATCAAGATGTGAAACTTAAGGATTTTGGTTTAGGTTTTGGGGCAGGGGTCCGTTTGGATACCCCCCTCGGAAAGCTCCGGTTGGATCTTGGTTACCGGCCGGAAACAGGTAGATTTAAACCCCATTTCAGTATTGGGCAGACATTCTAGTAAGGGAGTGAGGTTATGGCCTTAAACCGCGTTTTACAGGGTTTTTTGCTGTTAGCCCTGATTCTTATGTTGATAGGGGTTTACACAGTTGTTACTGAAACCCCTCTACTCCAGGCCGGGGAGTCAGGTGACCGGGTAGCAATCGGTTTTGTTGATGTTCCCCTGATTTTTGAACAGCATCCGGAAAAATTTAGGGCGGAACAAATTTTAAGTGAGGAAGCCCGCCGGCTCCAGGCTCTATTGGAGGAGGAAGCAGAGGACCTCGATCCCCAAGAACAGCAGGAACTCCTCGACAGGTACCAGATGGAGCTTATGCTAAAAGAAAGAGAACTGGTCCTTGCCGTTGTTGAGGAAATCGAAAAAATTGTTGGGGAAGTTGCGGTGGAGAAAAATATTGAGGTTGTCCTGGAACGGCAGAATGTTATTTATGGAGGCCATGACCTAACCCAGGATGTCCTGGAAAAAATTAGGGAGGCAGGTAGTCTTGATTAAAAAGGTCCTAAAAGGTGGACTACTATCCTTAATTCTATGCAGTTTATTACTCCTCCCGGGGGTGGGACTTGAAGCGGCTTCAGATCAAGGTTTTATTAACCTTAATGAAGCCCGCTACTTCCACCCTCTGGGTGGAGAGTTGGAGTTTCTGGAAAGGAAAATTGGGAACCTCCAGAAAACTTTTGAAAATCTTTATCAGCAGCAGTTGTTTTTTTCTGATTTACTTGAAAAACATGAAAACCAGGTGGAAAAAAACATCAAAATAACCAAGGACAAGATTAAAGAGGAATTTGAGCAAAAAAAAGAAAATATTGACCGGGAAATAGAAGCAAAATACGGGGCAAAAGAAGAAGAGATAAGAGAACAGGCCAGGGAAAAAATTGCTGACCTGGAAAGTGAGTTGCAGGCTGATTACCAGAAAGAAATTGCAGAAAATCTTGCCCGTTTCAGCCAGGAATACAGGGAATTCAGGGAAGAACTCAGGGGACAATATTCATTTGAGATTTTTAACCTGAGGCTCCAGCTCCAAATGGCCCGGCTTTCCGATGAAGAAAGAGAGCAAAAGGAGGCTGAGCTGGAAAGGCTGGAAGGGAAAAAGGATGCGGGCCTTCGCCAGAAGGAAATGGAAATTTCCTGGGGCATGAGGACTATTTCCGCAAATTTGCAACTTGGAGTTGAGAGGGAGTTATCCTCATTTGTTTCTGAGCAGGAAAATATTGTTAGTGAAGCAATTTCTTTTTTAGAAGAAGAAAAAGAAGGAGAGAGAGCTCTCCTGATTGAAAAAGCAGAGGAAGAGAAAGTAGAGAAAATTGAAACCGAAGAAAAAGAAATCAGGGAAAAAGCTCAAGAAGATATTTCCAGGGTGAGCAGCAACTTACGGGACAACATTGAAAAGCAACTGGAAAATCTTATCCAGCGGATG
>PUKG01000095.1 GCA_003550445.1 Halobacteroidaceae bacterium | reverse complement strand
CATTATACTTCCAATCCAAATTCTATCGCCCAAAAAGCAGCTTTAGAAGCAATTACAGGGGATCAAAGTTCGGTAGAAATTATGGTAAAAGCTTTTACAGAACGGTGTAATTATATTGTCCAGCGCATGAAAAAAATGCCCGGCATAAAACTTGAAGAACCACAGGGGGCATTTTACCTCTTCCCCTATATTGGGGAGATCCAAAAAGACGATTTTGGTTTCTGCAATGATTTGCTCGAGAAACAACAGGTAGCCCTTGTTCCTGGAAGCGCTTTTGGAGCTCCGGGATATGTTAGAATTTCTTTTGCAACTTCCCTTGAGGATATTGAGGAAGGTATGGATAGAATTGAACAATTTTTAAAAGACAGGGAGGGCTAAATCTTATGAAAAGACCCAAAATTAGTGTAATTGGTGCAGGAAATGTTGGTACCAATACTGCTCTTTTCCTTTTTCTTAAAGACCTGGGAGATGTTGTATTATATGACATTAAAGGAGATATCGCCAGGGGAAAAGCCCTGGACATAATGCATCTTGCTTCTATATGGGGAACCAACAGCAAAGTTTTTGGAACGGGAGACATAGAGGATACAAAAGAATCCAACCTGGTAGTAATTACTGCAGGGAAAAGGCGAACTGCTGATATGACCAGGGATGATCTCCTTTCACAGAACGGAGAAATAATTACCTCCCTGGTGGATACAATACAGCAAAAAAGCCCTGATGCTTTTATTATCGTTGTTACCAATCCACTGGATGCAATGGCTCACCTTGCCCTGGAAATCAGCAGCTTTGAACCTTCCCGGGTTTTGGGAATGTCAGGGATCCTTGATGCCGGGAGGCTAGCCCATTTTATTCGGGAAAAATACCCAGTTGCAATTGAAAATATCCTGACCACCGTTCTTGGAGGCCATGGAGACTCCATGGTTCCGGTAAGCTCTAATTCATTTATTAGCGGAAGACCTTTGAACCAGGTTCTTGAAAAAGGCGAGATTGAAGAAGTAATTGAAAGGACCCGAGGTGCAGGGGGAGAGATTATTAAGCTCATGGGGACCAGTTCAATGTATGCTCCCGGTGCAGCTGTATGGAAAATGGCCCAGGCAATTCTCCGCGACGAAAAAACAATCCTCCCCTGTTCTGTCTACCTTCAGGGAGAATATAATCTGTCAGATGTGTTTCTAAGCGTTCCTGCCCTCCTTGGAAAAAACGGGGTTGAGGAAATTATTGAACTCCCCCTGAGTAAAGCTGAACTAAAAGCCCTCCATAATTCTGCTGAAGAAGTAAAAGAGCTTACCCGAAAATTAAACATAACCTAAAATTAGGGGCCCAAAGGCCCCTAATCTCTTTTCAGGAACGCTGTTGCACAGTGAATACCTCCCCAGCCTTTTAAAAGCTCAAAAATCTCAACTGTTAAAACTTTAACACCTTTTTTCTCAAGGACTTCTCTACAGCGAGGGTTTCCCTGGGGTTGAACAACCAATCCCGGTTTTATGGCAACAAAATTTATCCCCATGGTTTCCTTGGCTTCAGTCCGAGAAGGAGCTTCAATTATTTCTATTCCCTTGTTTTTTAAGGCGGCACAAACATCATAGGGGACCTGGGGAGCATGAACAATGGCCAGGTCTTCCCTGGCCATATTTAAAATCCCATCAATATGGGCGTGGCCGTAAGGGATTTGCATATAAATGAAATCTTCTACTCCCTGGCGCTCCAGTTCAATCTGAACCTGCTCCAACCCTTCCTTATTCCCCCTGGCCCCGGAAGCAAGGATTGCTGTTTTTCGGTCGATCCACATTGCATTTGCCCCTTCAAAGATACCCCCGCCATTAATTGTCTTAATTATCGGGACTCCCAGCCTGGCAAGAGCCTCGGCTACATATCTTTCCTCTCCCCTGCGGGAAGGTATTGCAGGCCTTCCGATTATTGCTCCCTGCGGGGTCATAAACATTAAATCACGCATAAAAAATGCATTCGGTCTGTCAGGCCTCTGTTTTTTGACATAGAAAACCTCAACCCCATTTTCCCTGTAAAAATCAGCTAAACGGTCGTGGTCTTCTCTCATTTTTTCCGCTGAAACCGGAGCCCGGAAACGAACTTCCTCAAAGGAAAAATCATCAACCTCCTCCCCAGGTCTTCTCATTAAGACAGCCCTCAATTGAGATACTTCTGAAGAAACTCCCCAGGGACCCCAGTATTCTTTTATTTCTTCTTCAAAATCATTTTCCAGCGGGAACCACTTTTCTCCCTCAAGAGCATCAATATCCTTTGTCAAAAAAAGCACCTCCTAAAAACAGTCAATTAAATCCTTAAGAATTTCCACAAGATCTTTTTCAACACTGTTTTTCATATCATTAATATCCAGGAAGGGTCTTTGCAAAATTAGACTTGCTGCCCTCTTTTTCCCTATTCCCGGAAGAGCCAATAATTCTTCTCTTGTGGCCTGATTAATGTTAAACGGATACTGGATCCCTGTAATTGACCTAAATCCATGGTCAATTATTTTTACCTTAATTGGTTTAAATAAATCCCTGGAGCCGGGGATCCCTATCCGGACGGGATATGTTCCCAGGGGTCGGCCAAAAGTTAAATCTCCTTCCATTTTCTCGGGTATTACTTCCGGGAAAATCATGCCCCGGGGAAAAACCTTTTGAAGCATTGGACGGTTAATTTCCTGGTTAATGGTTTCCTTGTATTTTTCAAATAATCCTTTGGAGATTTTCTTTTTTTCGTACCCCCGGTGAGTTATTACCTGCCGAATGTTTATCCGCCTGAGCAAAAAGCCCTCCTCCACTAATTCTCTTAAGTATGCCAGGTTCAACTCCATTGTTTTCTCGCTTTCTCCCTGCAAACCGTGGAGGAAGTTTAACCCCGGCAGAAGCTTTGGTAATCCTTCTTCCCTGAAACCCCCAATCCGATTAACAATCTCCACTGCTTTTTTGCATTGTCCTGGAGTTACCCCGATATTATTAGCTTTTATTACATTAATATCTGCAGATTCCAGGCCAAAAGAGGCAATATCCCCCGGAGTATTATATTTGGTAATTACTTTTAACAGATCCTCTGCATCGGGTCTTCTAAAAATGGTCCCAGGTTCAACATTGTCAAGGTGAAGAACCTTCAACTCTGGTGCTTTTTCCCTGATTCCAGAGTATAGTCTTTCCAGGGTATTTTTTTTGCCGTCCTCATAGCTTAAAAGATCTGGCTGGCACCCCAGGCGAAAATATCTTGCTCCACACAACACAAGGTTTTCTACCTCTTCCAAAATGTCTTCCACCGGACGAACATAGCGAAATTTCCGAAAGGCCTCACTGCAAAAAAGACAATGTGAGGGGCGAAGGCAACCTCGATAGGTTTCAAGCTCAACTACCACAAAAGGAAAGCGGGGGTGATTTCTGATGAGACCCGCCCCAAGGCCTGCAACTTTTTTCAGCAGATCTGTAGAGAAATCAACAGTTTTTTTTAGTTTTGCCAGAACCGCCTTAACCATTTCTTCCCCGGCATAAAAATTATATCCCTGGGGTTTTAAGCCAGCTTCAACAACTGGCCCCAAAAGCCACTTTTCTGGAGAAGGGTTTTCCTTTGCTATTTCCTGCATTTCCTTTAAAGAAAGGGGCCTGCCTCCCAGGTACCTCCCCGGGACAGTTGTCCCCCCAAGGACAATTAACCAATCCCCAACCGGAAGGTTTTCCCTGGCCTGATCAGCTGTTAGATATTCAACTTTCTCTGGTTTTATTCCCCCCAATAATAGAGCACCATAAATATACCTCACATGAGGAGAAATATAAGGAGAAACTCCCAGGCAAGAAGGTTCATCAATATAACCATCCAAAATTATTACTTTTTCCAACTAAACCACCTTCTCTCCAGGAGAAAGCCGGCACCCTTTTTGATGCCGGCTTTCTTTTTACCTGACAACAATATTCATAATGCGTCCGGGGATATAAATTTCTTTTACAATCTCTTTACCATCAATATGGCGGCGAATAGCTTCAACTTTCATTAATTCTTCCTTTACTTTTTCCTTATCTGCTTCTTTCGGAACCTCTACAGTCCCTCTGACTTTTCCGTTAACCTGCACAGCTATTTCAATTGAATCTTCTATCGTTTTTGCTTCATCCCAACGAACCCAATCTTGCTCATTCAATTTCCCACCAAACCCCAAAACTGTCCATAGTTCTTCGGTAATATGGGGGGCAACTGGATTTAACAGGATCAGAAAAGCGCTCAATTCTCCTCGAGTTACCCTGCCCTGGTCATAAAATTCGTTAAGAAGGCTCATCAAAGCAGCAATGGCAGTATTGTATTTCATTTTATCGTAATCCTCGGTAACTTTTTTGATTGTTTGATGCATTTTTACTTCCAGTTCCGGGGAAAATTCATCATGCCCAGTTAAGATTTCCTGAAGACGCCAGATCCTATCCAAAAAGCGTCGGGATCCTTTTACCCCCTGTTGAGACCAGGGGATATCCTGATCAAAGGCCCCCATAAACATCTCATACACTCTAAAGGTATCTGCACCAAAATCCTCCACAACTTTGTCGGGGTTAACAACATTCCCCCGGGATTTAGACATTTTCTCATTATTTTCTCCAAGAATCATCCCGTGGGAAGTTCGTTTTTTATAGGGCTCCGAAGTAGGGACTACTCCTATATCATAGAGGAATTTATGCCAGAAACGCGAGTAGAGCAGGTGAAGAGTAGTGTGCTCCATCCCTCCATTGTACCAATCCACGGGAGTCCAGTACTTCAAGGCTTCTTGAGAAGCAAAAGCCTGTTCATTTTTGGGATCGGTATATCTAAGGAAATACCAGGATGAACCTGCCCATTGGGGCATTGTATCCGTTTCTCTCTCAGCTTTCCCACCGCATTCGGGACACTCGGTTTCAACCCATTCTCTTATCTTAGCCAGGGGGGAATCTCCTGTCCCTGTTGGTGAAAACTCCTCCAGTTCGGGAAGAACAAGGGGGAGTTCTTCTTCGGGGAGGGGGACCCAACCGCAGTGGGGACAATTAACCAGAGGGATTGGCTCTCCCCAGTATCTTTGACGGGAAAAAACCCAATCCCGAAGCTTATAGTTGACTTTTCTTTTTCCAAGACCTTTTTCTTCCAGCCATTCAGTTACTTTTGCTATGGCTTCTTTTACCTCAAGCCCATTAATGAAATCTGAATTAACAAGGATACCTTCCTCTGTATCCACATAGGCCTCCTTGGAAACATCTCCCCCTTTAATTACTTCAACAATTGGGAGCTCAAACTGACGGGCAAAATCCCAATCCCGGTAATCATGGCCCGGCACCGCCATAATTGCACCCGTTCCATAAGTCATCATTACATAATCCGCTACCCAGACCGGGATTTTCTTCCCCGTTCCCGGATTTATTGCATAGACACCTTCCAAAGGAACCCCCGTTTTCTCTTTTTCCTCCTCTGTCCGCTCAAATTCCGTTTTGGAAGCCGCTTCCTTTTGATATTCCTTTACCGTTTTCATATTTTCAATTTTCCCTTCCAGTTTCTCCAAAAGGGGGTGCTCGGGTGAAAGAACCATGTAAGTTGCTCCCCAGAGAGTATCAGGTCGGGTTGTGAATACATTTATTTCTTCATCAGAATCAGCAATCGGAAATCTAATCTCCGCTCCTTCAGAGCGTCCAATCCAGTTTCTCTGCTGAGCTTTAATTTTATCCAGGTAATCTACTGTATCAAGATCATCCAGCAGGCGCTGAGCATATTTAGTTATTTTCAGCATCCACTGCTCCTTTACTTTGCTTATAACCTCTCCTCCGCATCTTTCGCAAACCCCACCTACCACTTCTTCGTTGGCAAGGCCTACCTTGCATTCTGTGCACCAGTTTATAGGCATTTCGGTTTTATAAGCAAGGCCATGTTTGAAAAGTTGCAGGAAAATCCATTGGGTCCACTTGTAATAATCGGGTTCTGAGGTATTTACTTCCCTATCCCAGTCAAAGGAAAATCCCAGGGATTGTAGCTGAGCTTTAAATCTTGCTACATTTTCTTCCGTAACTCTTCTGGGGTGAATATTATTTTTCATGGCATAATTTTCAGTAGGCAATCCAAAAGCATCCCACCCTATTGGATAAAGGACATTGTATCCCTGCATCCTTTTCATCCTTGCTACAATATCCAGAGCTGTGTAACTGCGGGGATGCCCAACATGCAAACCTTCACCAGAAGGATAGGGAAATTCAATGAGGATATAATATTTTTCCCTTTCAGGGTCCAGTTCAGCAGAAAAGGTTCCGTTTTCTTCCCAGTACTTCTGCCATCTTTTCTCAATTGTTTCAGGGCGATACTCTTCTTTTGCCATTAGATACCCTCCTCAATTGTTCCTGAAAATAAATAAACCTTTCATCCCTATTAAAGAGACGAAAGGTTTTCCGCGGTACCACTCTTTTTGGCGCTTTCGCGCCCACTCAAGCAGATAACGGCTGCTTCCGGCCAGGGTTACCATTTATTTCATCCCGGCAGTTCAGAGACGAGTTCAAAACAGACACAACACCACTTTTCACCAACCAGCGGCTCTCTTGAGTCGGCCTGTCCCTACTACTTCTCATCATTACCTTTTGCTTTATTTTCAATAATTATAGCAAAGAGGCCTTTCAAAGTCAACAATCTGAAAAAACCGTTTCCTAAACCTGGTGAAATTGCCAGTCTCCCTGTTTAAATTTCCAGAAATGGGTTGCAAAAACCAGGATAAAATAAAGAGCTTCTCCTATGTAGGTCCCCTGTATGCCAAAACCCAGAAAAATTCCCAGAAAATAAACCAGGGGAAGGTAAATTAAGTAACAAATAATCATCTGCATTTTAAAGGTCCATCTGGTCATCCCAGCCCCGATAATTGTATGCCTTGTTACCATTCCCATGGAATTTACACTGGTCCCAACCAGAATAATTATAAGGGGAATCAGGGCCATTTCCACGACTTCCAGATCGGGAGTGTAAAGGGAAAGTAAAGGACGGGCAAAAATAATTCCGACTAAGGCGATACTTCCCGAGAAAAAAGCCCCTAACTTCATTGCCTGAACTGTAGTCATCCTGGCCATGGCCATATTTTTTGAACCCAAAAATTGCCCAACCATGATCCCCGTAGCCTTTCCAAGACCCATGGCAGGTAAAAACAGGAGGCTGTAAACAGAATTCAAAACCGCTGCCGCAGCAAGCTCAATAGTTCCGATTAAAGAATGGATCCAGACAAAAATAAAATAAGAAAAAATACTTCCAAAACCCTCAAGCATTGAAGGAACGGATAGGCTCAGGATAGATCGGGCTTCTACCATGTTTAATGGACCGGAAAAAATTCCATAAGTTAATTTTTCTCGGGGATTGAACATTAAAAACAAAATAAAAATTAAGCCACAAATGGTCGCAATAACACTTCCCCAGGCAGCACCCATTAACCCCAAGGCGGGGAAACCTAAAAGCCCAAAAATTAAAAGGGCATTAAATAATATATTTAACCCATTAATCAGGACTGAAGAATAAAGGGTAATCTGGGTCCTGCTTGTTGCCTCAAAAAAAGCCTGTCCGGTCATGATAAAGATAAAAAAGGGTACGGCCAAAAACCTGATCCGGACAAAATTACTTGCAAGATCAGCGACCACTGGATCGGGGTTTATAGACCTCATAATCAGTGGTGCTCCTAAACTTAAAATTAGAGTTGATACAATACCCAATAGGCCCGCAAGTGCCATAGAGTTATCAACTACATTCCCCACTTCATGCTGATTCCCTTCCCCCACACGACGGGAAACCTTGATCCTTGTTCCCATGGCTAATAACCCCAGGGGAATAATGAAGGTAAAAGTAAAAATATTTCCAAGCCCTGCGGCTGCAAGGGCTTCTCGACTTAATCTACCAACCATTATCGTGTCTGCCGTGCTCATAAGGGTCTGGGATAAATTCCCCAGCATAATGGGAACACTGAGTTGAAGGATTTTTTTGTTTAATTCTTTGTTCTTCTCCATTTTTCTCACCTTCTTTTGTAATACAACTCTATTTCAAGTTTCCCTGTTTTTTAACAAAAAAAACCGGGGGATTAATCCCCCGGGATTTTTTATTACCTGCGAGCCTTATCCATTGCTCTTTCGGCAGCCTGAATAGCACGGTTAAAGGTTCCAGTTGCTTCACTTACACCATCAACATCGAGGCTTTGGGCTTCAATGATCTGCTCGGGAAGAACTTCAAGAAGTTCATGGTACTCATCCCATGGATAGTCGTCGCCCTTGCGCTGGAAACGGTCATTGGCGGACTGGGTTTCTACAAGCCTGAAATCAGAAATTCTGTCATTAGCAAAAGTAACCCAGACAATTACCCAACCTCTTTCGGTTTTGTCAGAGATGGCCATGAAAGTTCCATCAAAGAATTCGTTCTT
>PUKG01000133.1 GCA_003550445.1 Halobacteroidaceae bacterium | reverse complement strand
CCATCAGGGTATTGCCCCTTTTCTTCAGCAGGAAGGACCTCTTGTAAACTATCAGTTTTTGCATCCCCACCAAAATAAAAAATTGAACCTACTAACAGAAACATTGCAGCCAGAAAAATAAATAGACTGGACTTTTTCATTAATTCTTTTACCTCCTCTTAATTTTTGCTTGCAAGCAAAACCTTGTGAAATTAAGCCCAAAACTTTAAATTAATAATAATCTCTCTTATCGGGTTTTTCAATGGAATAACCTATATAATTTTTTTGGTTTTACTTCTTTTTTTTATTATAGCCCACTAAAATCCAGAACATTCATCCTAACTTTAAATTTTGGCAATAAAAAAAGACCCCCGCAGGGGTCCTTTTTATCTAACTTCATTATAGGGCTGGAAAAAGGCTTTGCCGTGAGCACATGCCGGGCAAACCTCCGGAGCTTCATCTCCCTCGTGCAGGTAACCGCAGTTGGTGCAGCGCCACATTTGTGGCTCTTCGGATTTGAAAAGACTCTCTTCTTTTAATTCTTCTAAATACTTCAGGAAGCGTTCCTCATGCCCTTCTTCCGAGCGAGCTACAGCTAAAAAAACATCTGCAATATCATCAAAGCCTTCTTTTTTTGCAGTTTCAGCAAATTCTTTGTACATTTTACTGTACTCATAATTTTCTCCATCAGCGGCAGCTTTAAGGTTTTCCGGAGTATCTCCGATTCCCTCGAGGAATTTAAACATTCTTTTGGCATGCTGAAGCTCATGCTCAGCGGTTTCCATAAAAACCTGGGCTATTGTTGGGTAGCCCTCTTTCCGGGCCTGCTGGGCAAAATAAGTATATTTGCTACGGGCCTGTGATTCGCCAGAAAAAGCTGTCCAAAGGTTTTTTTCAGTTTGGGTTCCTTTTACTCTACTCATAGTATTACCTCCAAATTATTTATAGTGGTTCAAATAGGTCTTTAGTGGCTCCACAAAGAGGACAAAGCCAGTCTTCGGGGACGTCTTCCCAGGCAGTTCCCGGCTCAACGCCATTATCAGGATCTCCCTGTTCGGGATCGTAAATGTACCCACACAAGGTGCATTCCCATTTTTGCATTTTCCCACCTCCCGGGTTGATTTAAATCATAAATTCACCTTTATTTTTAATAATCCTTCTCATTTAGTAGGAAAAATTTAAAAAAGGGAAATTTGACAAATAAAAAGGAGAGGAGTATAATTCAGGTAACAATAATGAGTTTTATTTTCAGCGAGGTGATAGCATGTCCAAGCCAGTTGTTCTTTATTCCACGCCGACATGTCCGTGGTGTATCAAGGCCAAAGAGTATCTAAAGAGCAAAGGTATTGACGTTGCCGAATATAACGTTGCTAAAGATCCAGATAAATATTCGGAAATGGTTAGTGCTTCCGGTCAAACGGGAGTGCCCGTTATTCAGGTTGGAAAAGATGTTGTTGTCGGGTTTAATAAAGCCCGCCTGGATGAGCTTTTAGAACAATAAAACCAAACATAAAAGCAGGGGTAAACCCCCTGCTTTTTGCTTTTAATATCCTTTTTCCAGGTCAACCTTCGTTGGAAGAGGAAGGCCTTCTCGAAAGGCCCCCCAGTTTTCAAGGAAAATTCCTAAAGCCCGATCCATATAATAAGGGGTGCTTCCCGCTACGTGGGGGGTTATCAAAACATTATCCAGCTCCCATAAGGGAGAGGATTCCGGAAGTGGTTCAGAAGCAAAAACATCCAATCCTGCTCCCCTAATTTTTCCCTCCTGAAGGAAGCTTATTAAAGCAGGTTCATCAATAATTTCTCCCCGGGCAATATTTATTATTACCGAACCCTTCTTCATTTTTTCCAGTTCAGTACTGCCCAACAGTCCCCGGGTTTTTTCAGTCAAAGGAAGAGAAACCACAAGATAGTCGCTTTCCTGGAGAATTTTTCCCAGGGCTTCAGGCCCTCCCACGTAATCAATTCCCTCCATTTCCCGGGGGAAACTTGCGGTTCCCAGGACCCTCATCCCTAAGGCACATGCTTTTTTAGCACAGGCCCTGCCAATTGCTCCCATACCCAGAATACCCATTGTCATTCCGTGCAACTCCCCAAGAGGATGCCTCTTCCATTCCCTCTTGTTTTTTTGGGCATCAAATTTGCCCAGTTCCCGGGAAAAATAGAGAGCCATGGCCAGGACATGCTCCGAAATTGGTTCAGCATGAACCCCGGATGATTTGCTGAAAGCATACCCCTTCTTTTCCAACCCCCAGTTCCAGAGGGTATCTACTCCGGCACTGAGAAAATGGATCCATTTTAAGTTCGTCATTCGGGGAAGAAGTTCTTTAAACCACGGGTAAAAAAAGGAAACTGCGACTTCAAAAATCTCTGGATTTTTAAGGTCTTCAGGGCCATAAGCAAAAACGGGTTCCAGGTCCGGCCGGATTTTTAAGGTTTTTTCATATTTTTCCTGGTTCTCCTTTTCCTTTTTCGGCATCAGGAAAAGGACCTTTTTCTTTTCGAACACTTTTTATCCTCCTTACATAATAAACCTTGTTTTTACGGGAGTCGGGCCAAAATATGCAGGGGCCAAAGAGGAGGCCTTAATTTTATTTCTTCTCCCTGTACCGCCCGGGCAATTATTTCTCGGGCCACCTTTCGACGGCACTGGAGCATTGCTTCTCCCGCTTCAGGGCTTGCCGAGGCTGGAGCTCCTATATATGAGGGTGTTTCTTTATCCTCGGCCCAGGCGGCAATTCTGCCCAGAGTTTTTACCTCCTGTGCAAGATTTTCCTTTTTAAAAAACCTGAAAATTGAAGAAAGGAAAACGAAAAGTTTTCCAGGGTGAGGGGGATTGTGGTGAGGAAGTTCTTTAAAATGTTCCCGGACATGTTCTTCTCCTGTTGCCAGGAGAAGAGATGTTTCGTTGGTTCCCGCGTGCAGGTCACCAATATCCCCACATATTCCCGTTTCCAGCCCGCTTCCTTCTAAAAATTTTTGATCCCCGGACATCATAAGGCTAAACTCCCGGGCAAAAGGGTTTAAAAGGTAAAATCCGTGCTTCTTATAAAGGCGCCGTGCGGCCCTCTCGCAGGCAAGAAGGTGTCTTGGGCCTCCATGATTATCAGCAAGTATTAGGTATTTAAAGCCCATTCCCACAAGGTCTTTCCCAAATGATTCCAGAAGCCTGGATAGAAGAGGAGCTCCAATTCCCAGGGAACCTGGCCTGGGAAGGGCGTCTGCCCCAAGGGGAAGGGGAGGCAGGGTAACTGCCTGAAAAGAGGGGAAGTCCTCGTTAATTACTTCCAGATACTGATTTTGGATTTTTTCTGCCAGAAAAAGGTCTGTTCCAAGGGGCAGATGGGGACCATGGGCTTCAATTGGACTCAAAACCATGAGGAAAATGGTTTTTTCCCGGTCCAGCCCATCCAGTTCTTCCATGGTTAATTCCAGATAATTTAGGTTTTTTGCCATTGCAACCTCCCCATTATTCTTATTTGGGTTTTTATTCTTTTCTTCCAAGCCCCCCCTTGAGGAGAGGAACGACATGGGGAATCAATTTTATCACTTCCTCCTCGGAGAAAACCCTTTTTACTGTCCGGTCTTCCCTTCCAATCAGGTCCACCTCAAAAGGAGTTACCCCTTCAAGATTTTCTCCGGAAAAAACTATCCTGACCCGCGGATGGCGGGGATATCCCACCCGGTTTTTAACAACCACGCCTATTTCTCCGGTGCTTAACTTTACCAGGGTTCCTACGGGATAAGCAGCAATATGATTTAATAAGGCCTGAAGCATTTCGTTATCCAGGATATCCCCCATTGTTTCCATTATTTCCAGAGCCCTGTGGGGAGGAAAACCTTTTCGATAAGGACGATCAGAAGTCAGGGCATCGTAAATATCAGCAATAGCAACCATTTTTGCCAGAGGGCTGATTTCTTCCTCTTTTAGATTATGGGGATAACCATTTCCGTCATTTCTCTCGTGATGCTGGAGAATTATATCCGCGGCGGGGCCTTCCAATATCCCCTGGCGGGAAACTATTATATGTCCATCTTCCGGGTGTTTTTGGACGCTGGCAAATTCATCCCGGGTTAATGGCCCCCTTTTATTGAGTATCTCCAGGGGAATTTTTATTTTCCCCAGGTCGTGGAGCAAAGAACCGCTTCCAATCTGCCTTAATTGCTTACGGCTATAGCCCCCCTGGGCTATTGCAGTGGTCAATGCTAAAACCGCAACATTAACTGAGTGGCCAAAGGTATAAGTATCACTGCTCCGGATATCTGCCATATTTATCATCAATTCGGGGTTTTCTATTAACTGGTCGACTATCTCATCAACAACTTCTCCGAAATTTCTTTGCTCAAGAACAAGGCCAAGATTTGACCCCGGGGGTTGCCTTTGAGCCTCTTCCAGGATATTCCGAACGGTATTAACGGCTCTGGCCCTGGTTTCGTCCAGGATAACATCTTCGATTTTTACATCTGGAATAAAGTTATCCTCGATATAAATAAAAGGTACATCCATCCTTTTCAGGTGATGAATATAGTCTTTTTTCAGTTCCAACCCCCTGTTCAATAGGAGGCTCCCATTTAAATCATATACTGGCTTTTCAACTATCATTCCGGGCTTCAAAGCCCAAACAGGAACCCTTCGCATCGATTATCACTCCAGTTGGTACTGTTTTAGTTCGTTGATATTCCATAAACTTGTAATTCGGCTATTATTGGAATTTTCCTCTTAATAAAAAGTCTTTATTAACCGTTAATACCTTTAGAAATAAAAAGGGGCTCCCTGAATGAAAACCCCTTTAATAGTGATATGGCTCTGAATTATTTATTTTAAATGCCCGGTAAACCTGTTCCATTAAAATCAACCTGATCATTTCATGAGTAAACGTCATTCTGGATAGGGAAAGGATATAATCTCCTTTTTCTTTTATTTCTTTTCCCAAACCAAAAGGACCACCGATAATAAAACAAAGTTTGCTTTGGCCCCGGGTCTGAAGATTGGAAATTGAACGGGCTAAACCCTTTGAGGTTATAATTTTTCCGCCTTCATCAAGGACAATATTATAAAAAGAGGGATCCAGAGCCTGAAGAAGTTTTTCCTCTTCCAGTTTTTTGGCTTTCTCCAGGTCATCTGGTCGGGGCCGTTGGGGAAGAGAAGCAGCAGTTTCAACTTCAACTTCCTCCAACCGGCAGTAGGGCTTTAAGCGTCGGCGGAAATGTTCAATTCCTCTTTTCAGGTAATCTTCTTTAACCCGACCAACTGTTAAAATCTTTATCCTCAGCACTTTTACTCCTGCGGCCTTGCTTCAAGCTCAACTTCAAGAGTCATTTCTTCTTCTCCCCTGAAAATAGTCAGGGTTATTACCTCGTCAACATCCCGTCCCTGAAGGTCCCTGATCAGATCATCCATATTGTTTATTGGTTCTCCGTTAACCTCGAAGATAATGTCTTCTTCCATTAAACCGGCGCGACCTGCGGGACTGTCTTCAACAACCTCGACTATAAAAGCACCCTTTTCAATGGAGAGGTTGTATTCTGCGGCAATGGTGGGAGTCACTGTTCCACCTAAAATACCCAGCCAGGCCCTTTCAATATAACCTCTTTGGATAAGCTCTTCCGCAACCTTTTTTGCATCATTAATTGGGATAGCAAAACCAATCCCCTGGGCGTCACGGATAATAGCTGTATTTATTCCGATAACCTCTCCCTGGCCGTTTATCAGCGCTCCTCCACTATTGCCGGGATTAATAGCAGCATCGGTTTGAATAATATTGGCTAGCTCCGTCCCTTCCTGGAGGGGGATCCTCCTTCCAAGGGCACTTATTACCCCAACGGTAACAGAGTTTGATAAGCCGAAAGGATTACCGATTGCAACTGCTACTTCTCCAACCTGGAGGGTATCAGAATCCCCAAGCCTGGCAACGGGAATTTCTTCTTCACATTCAATTTTTATTACCGCAAGGTCAGTTACAGGATCAGTTCCAATAACCTCTCCTGTAAATTCTTTGTCTTCTTTTCCGGGGAAAATCACCGAAATATTTCGGGCATTGGCAACAACGTGGTTATTGGTAAGGATATAGCCTTCCTCATCAAAAACCACTCCCGAGCCCTCTCCGGGAACTTCCTGGCGAAACTGACGCATGAAGAAATCAAAACCAATGGTTTCCCTGATTGTGGTTATCTGAACAACAGCCGGCCCCACCTCTTTTACTATGCCCACGAGATCCTTTTCCAGGGCTGGATGCCTGGCCAGTTCCTCTTCCTGATAAACAGGGTCGTCTTCCTCAAGTATCCTATCATTTTCATTATTTTCATCATTTGCTGTAATTTCTTCATTTACATCATCCACCCGGGCAAGGTCGGGAAAAACAAAAGCACTCAAACCTCCTCCTACCAGGAGAAACACGATCAAAATCACAAAAAAAGCCAGAATTGATTTGTTTTTTGCCATCTCTTCACCCCCTCTTTTTTATAATAACTCAAATGGAAAACTGGCGCAATATCTACTGGCAACCTCGATCTTAACACCGGAATCTTTCCCCTTCCCCTTGAGGAAATTTTCTACCGTCAGGCGGGCTATTTGCGGGTCATTGTTTTGTTCGCTAAGGTGAGCCAGGTAAACCTGGACCGGCTTTTCATTTAAAACCCTGCTTAAAAGAAGTCCGCAGTCGTCATTGGAAAGGTGTCCGTGGGAACCTCGAACTCTTTTTTTCAGGAAATGGGGGTAGGGACCAGAAGCCAGCATATCAGGATCGTGGTTTGCCTCAACAATTAAAACATCCGAACCATAAATCCGCTTCTCAAGTTCGGGAGAAGGCTCTCCCAGGTCGGTTACCAGGGCGACCTGGTTTTTTCCCCAGCGAATTAAAAGCCCTACCGGTTCCGCGGCATCATGGGAAAGGTGAAAAAAATCTATTTCAATTTTACCAAAAGAAAGACCTGATAAAAGAAGTTTTTGCTGTGAAGTAGGGATAGAATCAAGAATCTCTCCTCCTGCTCCCCAGGTCCCTGGCCGGGTAAAAATTGGCAACTTCCACCGGCGGGCCAGAATCCCCGCTCCCTTAATGTGGTCGGAATGTTCGTGGGTTAAAATAATCCCGTCCAGCTCTGAGCAGCTTGATCCCCTGGACTGGAGGAGTTCTTCCGTTTTTTTTCCGCTCAAACCGCAATCAATTAATATTTTGTTTTTTTCATCGCCTATGTAAATAGCGTTGCCGCTGCTTCCACTTGCAAGCGGACAGACCATTAATGACAACTGTCTTCACCTCCTTTTTAAGTATTCCATTTTCTTAAGCCATTTTCCTTCCCGAAAAACATTCCCCAAACTCCTGATAGGAGGAAAAACCCTGATGGAAAGAAAAATTAAAGTTTTAATCGCCGACGATTCTCCTTTTATCCGTCATATCCTGACCGATTTTATTTCCACCGATCCCCAGCTGGAACTGGTAGCAGGTGCAAAAAACGGGAGAGAAGCACTGGAGTTAATTCCCAGGTTAAAACCTGATGTGGTTACCCTGGACTATGAAATGCCCTTCCTGGATGGGTTATCAGCCCTGAAAGAAATAATGGAGAACAATCCAACCCCGGTGATAATGATTTCCAGCCATACCCGGGAAGGCGCACAAGTTACATTAGAAGCCCTGGAAAAAGGTGCTGTTGATTTCCTGGCCAAACCCGAGGGCCACGGCCCTTTGCAGCTCTACAAGGTCCGGGAGGAATTCTTACAGAAAGTCCATGCTGCAGCTGGTGCCTTCGAAAAAAAACCGGTTTTGCCGGAAACCAAGGAGCTTTCAGGCAAACCTTCTCACTGGAAACCTTTTTCTGAGGGGCAAAAGTTAATTGTTATTGCAACTTCTTCCGGGGGGCCTCGAGCACTTCAGGCAATTCTTCCCAATTTTTCTCCAAATATTCCTGCGGGGATTATAATAGTCCAGCATATGCCAGCAGCTTTTACCGGGCCCCTGGCAAAAAGGCTTGACAGAGAATCCCGTATCCCCGTTAGGGAGGCGGCTGAAGGAGACCCTATCCGGCCCGGGGAGGCCCTTGTGGCTCCAGGAGATTACCACCTAACCATAGGGAAACGCCACCGAATTGAACTAAACAAAAAAAATCCCCTTTGGGGAGTGAGACCTGCAGCTGACTTTACCTTTTTATCAGCCGCTCCTGTTTTCCGGGAAAATCTCACGGGAATAGTCCTTACCGGGATGGGACGGGATGGAGCAAACGGGCTTTTGCAGGTTAAAAAAAGTGGGGGACGAACCCTGGTTCAGGATGAAAAAAGTTCAACTGTCTTTGGAATGCCGCGGGCAGCAATAAAAGCAGGGGCCGCAGACCTGGTTTTACCCCTGGAAGAAATCATCCCCTTTGTTAACAACATGTTCATCACCGGAGAAGAGGTGGAAGAATAATGACATTTTTGGAATTCAAAGATCTCGTTTCAAAAGAACT
>PUKG01000290.1 GCA_003550445.1 Halobacteroidaceae bacterium | reverse complement strand
TTCACCAGTTCAACCCTCCGGTTATTAGCACGGCCCTGGGAAGTTTCGTTTGTTGCCTCGGGGGCAGCAGGTCCAACCCCTACAGCCTGCAACCGCCCTTCATCTATTCCGTGATTATCTACCAACCAATTAACTACCGACCGGGCACGGTTTCTGGAAAGGGTCATATTGTAGTCAAAAGACCCCTGATCATCTGTGTGCCCAACAACATAAAGGTGCATTTCAGGATTTTCCTCGAGCAAAACCGCAATTTCTTCAAGCATGGGACCGGATTCATCCTTGATTTCATAACTGGCTGTATCAAAATAAATCCCGTAAACAAGGGCTTTCCCGGTCATCTGGATTTGTTCCATCAGGTCTCCTGCTGAAACAAGGTCCAGGGTTAATGCTTCTACTTCTACAACATTAACCAGGGCAATTGGATTTGGAGTATGAATGCTTCCCCCGCCCACAAAAACTGAAACATAAACATCCTGTCCTCTCAGAGATGTCTTAGCAGCAAGATAATGCTGGTCGGTAGCTCCACCGAGGTGAAGGCCAATATCTCCTCTCCTGTGACCGGCTGCAACTCCAGAAGCAAAGTACCTTTGTTTATACATGGCTTCCCCATATCTTCCCAATTCATCTGTCCCGGCCCCTGAGAACAAAATTTCAAACTCTCCTCGCTCAAGGGCAGCTTGGTAATTTCGGAAAATTTCCAGGGCAGTCCTGTCAGTTGGAATCTCATATAAAATCCTTGTTACTCTTCCCTCTAGAAACTTACTTTCTTCAAACTCTTCTTCCCCGTGATCCCAATACCCTAATCCCAGAACATACTCATCAAACTCGAGTTCTGTAAAAAAACTGATTTTAGCCCCGGGAAAACGGGAAATAAGGGGATGGTCCCTGCTTCCTTCGGGATCCTCTCTGGCAATTTCCAGCCTTTCAGGAAGCTCTCTTTCCCACTCCATATTTATTTCAATCAGGTCACCCCGGATATCTTCAACCTCTACAACATTTAGCACAATAACTGGAGTTGCTCTGTGGATACTCCCTCCACCAATAAGGACCCCAACATAAACTTCTTGACCGTCAATATCCTTTTTAGCTGCAATATAGTGGGGTTCACTCGTTCCGTTAATGTGGTGGACCAGGTCACCCCTTCTTGTGGAGCTTAAGCCCCCAATGAAACTGGCAGTGGCGGTTATTCCACGTCCGAATTGATTGCTTAGATCATCAGCAGAGAAGAAAATTTCAAAACCGGCTTCTTCCAGAGCAGTCTTATATTCCAGGTACATTCCTTTTGGAGCATAGGTTTCGGGAACAAAATAAACAATCCTGGTTCCAGCTCCCCCAAGAGTTAAGCTGTCTTCAAATTTTTCCGCATCCCGATCCCAATCACCCAATGCAATGGTGTACTCATTGTAAAAAACCTGCTCGTAAAAAACAATCCGGGTTTCAGGGAGGCGGGAAATCAGGGGATGATCCTGACTTCCCTCCACATCTTGAGCCATCAGGCTTCCAGAAAAAAATATGATAAGGCCAATTATTATCAAAAAAACCCTTCTCCCCATTTTTATCCCCTTTCTTTAATAATTTAACTATTTAATTCCCCCTCCCCAAACAAAAACCTTTATGAATATTCAAAATCGTTGATCCAGATTAAATAATCCCGAAAAAAAGAACCAAAAGAAATTTTTTTCTTCCTTTTGGTTCGCTTATTTTTTAGCAGTCAATTTTAGTAAGTTTTAAAGAATACTTTGCCCAATAAAAAAAGATATAACTGAAACTGATGCCCCCAACACCGTTCCCCAGACCATATCTACTATTGTAACCATTAAAGGCCAGTCTTTTAGGGTTGCCAGGTTAGTAAGATCATAGGTGGCATAGGTAATAAATCCGAATAAAGCTCCTACCAGCAGAGCAAAACTCCAAGAACCCTTCTCAAGAGCAGGATAAACCACAAAGAAAAGGATCCCAACAATAAAAATCAGATAAAAAATAATTGCCGCTGTCCAATTTACATTTGCCTTCATCAAAAACCCCAATTGTTCCTGGTAAAAATTCCTGGCAACCAGGCCCAACCAGATTAAGTCAATAATTAAAAATGCAACAAAAGTCAAGGCATATAGCTTTAAAACCCCTACCAATTGAATTCCTCCTTTATTCTTTGGGGAACCAGGGAAAAAATTTACTGGTTCGCCTGGCATAATCCTGGAATTCTTCATTGTCTTTATATTTCTTCTCCAACATGGGAACCCCTGAGACAAACAACATTAAAAAGGTGATAGTAAGGGGACTTATTATCCCTAACCAACTACCTGGAACTGAAAGTGAAAGTATGAAGATCCCCCACCACATAGTAACTTCACCAAAGTAATTTGGATGGCGAGAATATTTCCAGAGTCCAGATTGAATTATCCTACCCTTATTTTCAGGTTCTTTTTTAAAATCTGCCAGTTGTTTATCCCCAACTGCTTCAAAAAAGAAACCGATACACCAGATTAAAATTCCCAAAAACTCAAAAAAACCAAATCCCCCTTTTTCTGAAGACATAACAATTATAATGGGAAAACTAATTATCAACATCATTATTCCCTGTAACATAAAAACCTGGAAAAAAGCCCTGGGAACAACCCATTTCCCCCACTCTCTCCGCCATTTAGCATATCGAAAGTCCTCTGGCTTACCCCGGTTTCTTTTTAAAATGTGGTAGGTTAACCGACCACCCCAGGCCATAATAAGAATTGCTAGTATAAAACTCCGAATTGTATAATTCCCGCTGCTTAAGAGGGCAACAATAGAAATTATAATAAAACCAGTACCCCAACCAATATCAACTATCGAGTTATTTTTTAATATTTGGGCAACCAAAAAAAGGACAAAAAAATAAATAAAAATCGCAATAACAACCTGCCAAAAAAAATCAGGCACTTTAACCCCTCCTATCTATTTCCCCACCTGCTGGTACTAACCCCCCTTCCATCATAAACAACAATTAGTTGGTCATAGACAATTTTCTCTGTTTCCATACGGTTTAGCGCCATCAGGTCCTTTTTGAATTGCTGGACATTATAGCCCCTGGGCATAAATTTGGTAGCGATTCCCTCCAGGGTATCTCCCTCCTGAACTCTGTACCAGACGCGGGGAAGATCCGAAGCAGTAATTTCGTCAGCAGTATTTGAGCCCAAAAAAATGAAAAAATAAGCTCCTGCTCCTGCTCCCAAAACAAGGGCTAAAATCAGTAAAATAGTTATTATAACAGAGGTTCCTAAACCTTTCAGGAGACCCAAAATCTTCCCCAACTTTTTCACCCCCTGACACCTTCCTATAGATAAGGAATGTAAAAGTTCAATTGAGAAAACACCTAAGTTTTGTAAAAATCATTAATTTACCCGGCCAGTTAGGGCTTATTGTCCCCGGTTATTAGAGAAATGGCTACAGCACCAATCCCAGCACTTAAAGCTACAATAGGGGAAATTTCTTCCACATAATCAGGCTCCTTTCCCAGTGCCTGGGAAAAAATTCTTTTATATAAAAGGGCCTTATCCTCTGCCCCGGCGTGAACGATACAGTAATTATTAACACCATTTTCTCTTTCCAGTTTCTTAACAATACTCAGAATCTTTTTGGTATTGGAGCTACGAGTAAAGGCTTTAGCAAAAGAAATTCCTTTACCCTGGTTATCCAGGGAAACAATTGGTTTTAAATTTAATATTTTTGCCAGAAGACCTTTCATTGGGCTGACCCGCCCTCCTCTGACCATGTATTTAAAGGTTGCAACACTTACAAAAATCTTTGTTTTTGAAATCGTTTCCTCCAATGTTTTTACAATTTTAGAATGTTCCCAACCCTGGTCAATTAATTGGGCTGCTTTTTGAACAAGTAAGCCCTGGGCTCCTGAATTTAGTCTGGAATTAATAACGGAAATTCTTTTCCCTCTATCCTGAAAAGGCTTAGCGGCGTTTTTAAAAACGTTCAACGTTCCACTTAGCTCACCTGAAACTGAAATCAAAATAAGGGATTGGTAATAACGACAAAGAAAATCCAAGAGTTTTTCAACTGTTTTTAATGGAGGCTGGGAAGATGTAGGATACTCATTTAACTGATCAAGCATTGCATAGACCTGATCAGGTTTAATGGACATTTTATCCAAAAAAGTTGAACCCTCAATCTCAAGATTTAAAGGAACAACATGAACCTGATATTTATCAATAATTTCCTGAGGAATGTCGGCAATAGAATCTGTAACTAAAGCTATATCATATTTCCGATTATTTACAACCTGGAATTGATTTTCCATGTCATCTACTTTTTGTTCAATTATTTTCCCAAATTCCATCAGTCCCGAAAAAAACTTTTCAGGCTTATTGGTATGCATATGAATTTTTACCTTTTCATCAGTCCCTGCCAAGATTAAAGAATCTCCCAACGATTCCAGTTTAGTACGTATTTCTTCATGGTCCAGGTTTTTTCCTCTGATTAATGCCTCGGAGCAATACCGGAAATTTATATCTCCACCAACAGTTTCAAGAGTTTCATCAATTTTCACTGCCGAGGATTTTCTTTTAAGAAGATTTTCAATATTTGGATTTTCAATTAATCTTGCTACTCCTTCAAGGAAAAAAACAAATCCTTGAGCTCCTGCATCTACTACCAGAGCATCTTTTAATACTTTAAGTTTTTTTGGTGTATCTTGCAAAGATAAACGGGCTTTTTCCAGGGAATAGTAAAACATTTTTAAAAAATCTCCTGTTTCTCCCCCTGCTTTTTTTAAAGCTTCCGCCCAATCTTTGAGGACAGTTAAAAGAGTGCCTTCAACGGGGTTGGAAACGGCACTATAAGCGTAGGGTACAGCTCTGCTTACCTTTTCGGCAAAATCCTTCCCGGAAATTCGCTTTTCTCCGCCAACCTCTCGGGCAAGGCCATTTATAAACTGGGCCATAATTATCCCCGAGTTCCCTCTTGCTCCATTTAAAGAGGCATCAGCTAGAGCATAAAGGGTGTTTCCAATATATTTACTTGGATCTACAGCATCAACAATATAATTAAAGGTATGAGCCAAGTTATTGCCGGTATCACTGTCAAACACCGGAAAAACATTTATTTTGTTTAAAAAATCTCTGGATTTTTCTATTTCATCGGTTCCAGCCAAGAAAGCATAATAGATATGTTCCCCGTTTAAATAAGTTTGGGTCAAAAAAAGCCCTCCTTTTTAGTAACTCTTTTTATTAAGCAACATAAATTTCTATATTCTCGGGAAAATTCCTTTATATTTTTGCTATTTTAACGTGTCACCAAATCATTCAGTATTATTCACCAAAAAGAAAAGCCGGCCTAATGGCTGGCTTTTTCAAAAAAATGAAGCTATTTATTTTGTAACCTATATTAGTTTGTTAATATTTTCTTCAACATCACCCTCAATAAAATTGATGAGGGGAATTTCCAGCATGGTATAGGCCCCTGGGTCCATTCGCATACTTGCTCTAGCTGCTGATACCATTACCTGGGCTGTTGCGGCAGGATTTTGAACTTCAATTTTTATTTCATAACGTTGGTTATGGACCTGGCTGGCTACTCCATCCCTCTCAATATGAATTTTGTGGCCCATATTAATCATTTCTTCAACATTATCCACCTGGAAAAGGTGAGTTTCATCATTCACAAAATAATCGTCCTTCTTAACCTGCTCCTGGATTTTTTCAAAATCTGCTCCTTCTTCCAATTCAACATATATTACCCTTTTATGCATACTCTGGCCTTTGGGAATAGTCAGGGAAAGAGCATCTTTTACTCCATCGAAGGCTTTAACGGCAACAGAGTGTCCCATGCTCATTCCAGGACCGTAATTGGTGTGGGTTATTCCTCCAGGGGCCATAAATTTGAATAAGGCCCTGGCCAAAGAACCCATTCCTGGATCTATACCCGTTGAAATAACTGCTACAGAATTATGTTTTTTCCCAACCTCGGCAAGTTCCCTTTTCAGTTCTTTTACATCATGAATATCGTATGAATCTATTGTATTAATTCCCTTTGCCAAAAGATCTTTGCAATACTGGGGAACCATTCTTGTCGGAACCCCAAGTAATGCAACATCAACTTCTCCGAGTTCTGAAATGGATTCAACAACTTTATAAGGAAATTTCTCGTTTCCCTGTAAGGATTTTTTCCGGCGAACAACGCCTGCAAGTTCCATATCTTTTGCATCTAAAATTGCATCCACGGTGTATTTCCCGATGTTCCCATATCCAACAACTGCTGCTCTAATCTTTTTCATTTCGGCACCTCTTTTCATTTTTGTTATTCTTTCCTATGTCATGGGAATATAGTTAATCCCTTTCGAGTCTTCCCTTCTACCTGTCGAGGAAGTCCTTAAATTCCTTAATTAAACTTTATCACAAAACCCCCACTTTTCCCAGTTCCCTATCATTTCTTTTAAATTCCGTTGCATTGGAAGTCCCAAACCAGAATTTTTTCCCTTGATTTGTTTGATCAAATATTGGCTTATAAAAACCGTTTCTTTAAAGGCATTTTTCATTTTCTATAAAAGAAGTAAAAATTCCGGATTGATATTGTTGTTAAAAACTCAAAAGTCCACTTAAATTGAATTTTAATCCGGCTTTTCCCATCGCCCCCCTTTAAAAAGTCCCAGATTTTTTGAGATTGCTTTTCCTATTAATTCATGCAGAATTCACAATCCATTACTCTCCTTGTTCAGACTCTCCACAATATTCAATAAGAATTATTTTTTATTCCTGGTTTTCATAAAACCCGTCAACAATCAGAGAAAAAGTTCTTTTTTCCTTTGGCTGACCCAAGAATTTGCCTCAAATAGAATGCCCAATACCCGGGGATTTTTATTTATCATTGGGGAATCTTTTATTGAAAAAATCGTATCTAACCGGAAAAATAACCTCTAAACCTTTTGCTAAGGTTTCTTAAATTTTTGTTAATTTCGGAAGATTTTTTCTTTCCCTTCTCCTATATATTTTTCTTAACTGGATACCAGGAAATGGGGGGAAATTTTGTTTAACCAAAACCCTTAATTGTTAGTATTCAAAATTCCAGCACAATAATGCAAAATTAATATGCAATAACCATACCAATTTTTCCCCTTGTTCTTCAAAGTTTCAAAAAATCCCTCTTCTTTTTTTCTTGTTGATTTTTTCTTTTTTAAAGAGCATCATAAAACTACCAATTCGATGGATTAAACCAAAAACATTTTTAATTTTTTGCCCTTATCTTTTTTTATTTTTTTCTCCGAGAAATAAAAAACCTTTGTTTTCAGCTTTATACATATACCTCCCTCCTTGTTCATAAAATTAAACATTTTTTGTTTTCCTCTTTTCTTTTTTCTGAGAAATTTAACTCAAAAAAGAAAAACCTTCTATATTTTTGGTCTCTAAAAAAACTGTAAAAATTCCCGGACAGATAATTGTTATTTAACCTTCTGTCCTTTATTTTATCCTCAATATGAGATTTAAAAAGCTTCTGACGGCTTTTTCGGGTAGTTTTTTCCCTAAAATGGGTGTATAATTAAGCTAACATTTTAGATAGGTAATAGAACACAGGTTCAAGTTATCCTTTGGAGGGGTATTATGGCCTTTTTAATTTGGTTCGGAATAATTATTTGCCTTTCACAATCTGCAACCCTATCTGGATTAAACCTGGCATTTTTCAGTGTTAGTAAAATTAGGCTTGAACTGGAAGCAGGTAAGGGTAATCCCGATGCAAAAAAAGTCTTGAAACTAAGGGAAGATGCCAATTTTCTGCTGGTAACAATTCTTTGGGCAAATGTCTCCGTAAACGTGCTGCTTGCTTTACTGTCAGGATCTGTTTTGGCAGGAGTAAGCGCGTTCCTTTTCTCCACTGTCCTCATAACAATTGTTGGAGAAATTATCCCCCAGGCTTATTTTTCCAGGAGGGCAATAAAAATTGCCGCAACTTTATCCCCTCTTTTAAAATTATACCAAATATTCCTATACCCTATTGCCAGGCCCACAGCTTTAATCCTTGACCTCTGGCTTGGTCCTGAGGCCATCCCATACCTCAGGGAGAAGGATATGCGAGAACTTATTAAAATGCACATGGAGTCCGGAGAAACGGAAATAAACCCAATGGAGGGAAAAGGGGCTTTGAATTTTCTTGCCCTTGATGACCTCCCCTTAATTGCTGAAGGCGAACCCCTGGATCCTCAGAGTATAATAAAACTCAACTTTCAGGATAACAGACCAGTATTTCCGGAAATTAAACCGAAACCAACTGATGAATTCCTAAAAAAAATTCAATCTTCCCAAAAAAAATGGGTAATAGTAATAGATGAAAATGAAGAACCAAAAATTGCATTAGATTCCGACAAATTTATCCGGGAAGCCATGTTTAATTTTGCCAATTTTAATCCTCTCAGGTACTGTCACCGACCTATTATCATCAGGGACGG